>JADCGN010000049.1 GCA_020249005.1 Alphaproteobacteria bacterium | reverse complement strand
TGCCCTTGGCCAACACCGCCAAGAACAGGCAGGTTTCGGTGGCGCCCACGCTGGGATAGTTTAGGGTAAAATGCGTGCCCTTCAGCTTCTTGGCGGCTTTGGCGGCCATATGCTCACGGTCCACCTCAATGGTGGCGCCGAAGGCCTCGGCGGCGGCCTCGTGGATATCAATCTTGCGCTTGCCGATGTCGCAGCCGTCCAGGCGCGGAATTGCCGCCTCGCCAAAGCGGTGCAGCAACACCGGCAGCAACAGAATCGGGATGCGGTTGCTGCGGCTGTCGGGCGTGGTGACGGTGCTGGTGTTCAGCCCGCGCGGATCGATCTGCAGGGTTTTTTCATCGGCCCACGTCACGCCCACGCCAACGCTTTTCAGCAGGCCAATCGTAATATCAACGTCACCAATCGGCGGCACATTGGTCAGCGTGGTGGGGGTTTGGCCCAGGCACGCCGCCACCATCGCCTTGGTGGCAAAATTCTTGGCGCCGTAACAGGTAATCTCGCCTTTCACCGGATGGCCGCCTTGAATGGTGTAGTGGGTGTTTGGGGGGGTGTTCATACGCCACACCATGGGCTCGAACGGCCTGTCAGACAAGCCGGGCGGCACAGATTTTCTGCACGCACGGCCGCCTTGCCGCGGGCTTACCGGGCAGTCGCCAAGCGGGAGTAAATCTTCGCCCTGCCCCCCTTGTCAGGCGGCTTCAAGCGGGCGCAGCATAAGTTATGGTTAAGGGGGTTGTAAAAATTTTACCCGGTTTCATCAACAAGGAGGAAAAAACCATGCGGGTCACCATCGCTGGCGTACATATGGCAACGGGCGACGCCCTGAAGGATCATGCGCAAAGCAAGGCCACGGAACTGGCCACCCACTTTGAGAAGGTCAACACCGTGCATGTGGCGTTTGTACAGGAAGCCCATCACCATCACCTCCACAGCGCCGAACTGACGGTGCAGGCCAACGGCACGACGCTGCGGGCCGAGGGCCAAGGGGTGGATTGGTACGCCGCGCTGGATGACGCCACCGCCAAACTGACCCGCCAGCTGGAAAAGTATAAGGGCCGCCTGACCAAACAGCGCGAACGCCGCAGCCAGTTTAAGGAACACTTGAAGGATTTGGGCCCGCTGGCGCTGGAAGAGCAGCTGGTGGAAGAGGCCACGCTGGAAGGTCTGCCGACCGACCTGTTCGCCGAATTCGCCCCGCGCGTGGCCAAAAAGGAAGTGACCGAACTGGCGCCGATGAGCTTGGATGAAGCCGTAATGCAGATGGACTTGCTGCACAAGCCCGCCTTCCTATTCAAAAACGCCCAAACCGGGGCCTTGAACATGGTCTACCGCGAAGGCGACAACGCCGTGCGTTGGGTGGCCCCCAAAGGCAGCTAGCCCACGGGCGCCAACAGCGCGCCCACATCGGGGTAATCTGGCAGGCTCAACAGCGGGCCGATGTCGGCCGTTGGCGGGGTGAGAACCGCCCCCACCCCCGGCACACTGGCCAGCACCGCCAGCTGTTGCAGCGTGGCGGACAAAGCGGCCCACGGTGCGGGCAGCTGCCATTGGGCGATGGCCTGCGCCGCCAGCGGGGCCGCTGCTGCTGCGGCCAATTCCGCCACCCAGGGCAAGGTGACCTGCCATTGCGCCAACAACGGGCTGGCTTCGGGCCACAGGGCCCATTGTTGCCGCAACTGCGGCCAAACCTCGGTGCGCCAAACAGACGCCATCGCCGGCGTAGGCCACGGCGCATGACCCGCTTGCAACAATTTCAGTGCCGAAAACAGCGGCTGCCCCGCCACATGCGGCCATTGACCCCGCAGCTGTTGGTGCAGGCGGGCTTCCGCTTCCGCCAACGTGGTCAGTGCCGCCAACGCCGCAGCACTGGCCGTGGCCGTGGGCTGCACGCGCGGGGCCACCAGCACCCACAGGCCCAAGCGCGCCGCCAGTTCCAAGGCGCTCACGGCTTCATCCTTATGCCGCGTGTTAGGCGTCAGCAACAGCTGCCAATCCAGCACATCCAGCGGGGCCAACACCACCCGCAGGCTGGGGCGCTTTTTGCGGCCCCAGGCCTGTTCCGCTGCCTGGGTGGCCAACGCCAGCAACTGGTGCAACGGCCGTGGCGGGCGGGGGCTGGCCAGCCCCTCATCGGCCACGCCATAGGCTTGCAACGTGCCGTTGGCCACGCGTCGTTCCAACACCACCAACGCGGCCAGCAAAGCATCGTCATCGAACCCCGCGGTAGGCAGCAGCAACACTTCGGCGGGGGCGTGGAGCTCGGCACTCTGCAGCAACGTCACCACCCCATCCGGGGCGCCTTGCGGCATGGTTGCGGGCGTGGCCAGCACCAGGTTAACCCCTTGCTCTAGCGCCCGTGGCGCCAGCCGCACGGCGCGGCCATCATACGCCAACTTGCTATGGGTATAGCCTAAATTTTCCCGCCACCAACTGGGGGAAATGCTGGGGTTGGCCCGCCAAGCGGCCTCGGCGTAGGCGCGCGAGGGGCTGGGTGTGGCGTTTGCATCAATAATGGTGAGCACAATCGCACTTTTCGCACAAAAGGGCCTTGCCTCGCAAGCGCTTCTGACGTGCAGTAACTGCATGAAAAAAGCCCCCACCCCTGCCCGTGCTGCCCCCAAGGCAGCGGCCCCCAAACCTGTTACGGCCGATGACCGCCCCTCGGCCTGCGATAAAATGAAGTTCGGCAAACTCTCGGCCGCCGTCATCGTGCCGTTGGCCTTGGCGATTGGCATTTGCGTGGCGTTGCTGGTGGCGGTGTCGCTGCCGGTCAGCAGCCAGCAAACCTTGGATAAGGCGGCCGTGGAGCAAATCGTGGCCGACTACATCGCCGCCAATGGTGATAAAATCAAGGAAAGCCTGATTGCCGCCGAGCGCCGCGCCCAACAAGCCACGGTGGCCGACCTGATCACCGACCAAACCCCCACCCGCGGCCCCGCTGATGCCCCGGTGACGATCATTGAGTTCGGCGACTTTGAATGCCCCTTCTGCGCCCGCGTGCAGCCAACCTTGCAAAACTTAGAGAAGGCTTATGAAGGCAAGGTGCGCTTTGCCTTTAAGCAACTGCCGCTGCCCTTCCACCGCAACGCCAAACCGGCCGCCTACGCCGCCTTGGCCGCCCACCAACAGGGCAAGTACTGGGAATACACCGAGCGCCTGTGGGCCAACCCCGCCCAACTGGGCGACGCCATGTACGTGCAGATTGCCCAAGAGCTGGGCCTGAACCTGAACAAATTCAACCGCGACCGTGCCAGCGCCGCGATTCAGCAGCAGGTGGAAGCCGACCTGGCCGACGCCACCAAGGCCGGCGCCCGCGGCACGCCGTTCTTTTTCATCAACGGCGAGCCCTTGAGCGGCGCGCTGCCGGAGGCCGAATTCCGCGCGGTGATCGATGCGGCCCTTAAGGCTGCCCAATAGCGCCCACCCGCTGTTGCGTGGGCGGACCGGGCCAGCGGCGCCTCGCCCCGGGGCTTTGCCCGTAGTGCCGCTGGCGGCGGCCAGCCTGGTGCTGATGGCAGTCAGCCTGTGCGGGATGTGGCTTTACGATTTTCTGCAAACTCCATCTCCGGTCACGGTGGCTCAACCGGCCGCCAACCCGTTCAGCGCGTTGGTGGATTTACGCCAGCGCCACGCGCAAGCGCAGGAACTGACCCAACGCGAACCCCGCCAAGTGACGCTGCCCAACACCCCGCCGTTGCAAGTGTTGGGCAACAGTCAGGGCCGCGTCACGCTCACCTTGCTGATTGACCCCGCCAGCGCCGCCAGCCGCCGCCAATTGGCCGGGTGGCTGGCGTTGTCTCTGCCCGACGTTCGGGTTGAGTTACGCTACGCCCCGGCCGACGCGAGCTTGGCCGGCGGGGTGGTGCTGCAGCTGGCGCAGCGCTTCGGTAAGGCGCCGCTGCTGTGGCAAGCGTTGCAAGAGCAACGCGACGATTTGGACGACACCACGCTGCTGGCGCTGCTGGCCGCACGCGGCATTGCCCTCACCGAACTGCGCGACGCCCTGGCCGACGTGAACAGCCCCCTGCTGCGCAATGCGCAAGCGGCCGCCGCCTGGGCCAAACAGAACAGCCTGACGCCGCCGCTGGCGTTGGTGGATAACCTGGTGGTGGATGGCACCGTGTTGCAACCCGCGTTACTGGATGTTTACCTGCAGCGCCGTCTGGCGGGTGAAGCCCTGATCCGGGCCGATGATTATTTGCTGATGCGCAAATAGGTTAAGGGCTCCCGCAGCTTAATGGGCGGCAGGCGCCGTGGCCAGCTTGGCGTCATACACAAAGGTATGGCTACAATACGGGCACACCACGTGGCTGGGCTGCCCGGCGGCATC
>JADCGN010000048.1 GCA_020249005.1 Alphaproteobacteria bacterium | reverse complement strand
GGTACCGCGGGGTACCATTGTAGGTTGGCATCGCCAAGGCCGCCAGGCCGTGGTTGGCCTCGGCGGCACGCATTTCCATCGTGGCCTGGGTAAAGATCGCTTCATCCACATCAAACAGGCCATACGCCCGGTTACCACCGCCATAGAGCACGGCCGACCCCAGCAACAACAGCCCCAGCCACACCCAAAACAAGCGGTTTTGCCGCCGCTCCTTGGGGTTGGGGGCGGTGATTGCTGTTGGCAACGTCGTGCTAGCCACGGGGGAGAGAGATTTGGTGGGGGTTTTAGCGGGCATGCTGGGTTCGGCTCCATAACCACAGGGCGCAGGCGGCGCCCACCCCGGCGCCTGCCACCACGTCACCCAGATAATGCGGGGTCACCGCCAAAAAGCGGCTGGCGCTGAGCACCATGGCCGCCATCAGCAGCGGCACCCGCCAGCGCGGTAATCCCAGCATCAGCCAGGTAAAAATCGCAAAGGTGCTGGTGGTATGGCCGCTGGGCAGGGCCCAAAAGCTGCTATCCAAGCTGAAGGGGTGGGGGCTGAAAGGGTCGGTGCCGTTCCAGAGCAACTCTTTCGGGCGCGGGCGGCCAATCAAGAACTTCAGGATGACTTGCACCACGCCGGCCACCGCCAACACGGGCAGCGCGGTGAGGGTCAGCCGGGCCAACACCGGCTGGGCGTGCCAACCCGCCAGCCAGCCTCGCTGCCCCCGCGCCCAGGCCAACATTTGCTCCCCGCTTACCTGGAGTGCCCGCCATACACCGCGGCAGCCACCCACCCACAGGGCAGTACTCAAGCCCACCGCCAACAATCCAAACACCTGATTGCGCCCCAGCGCCAGGGTACTGAGCCAGCGCATCTGGTCGTTGAAGGTCTGATCATAATTGGCGTAGAGCCACACCTGCAACCCAACGTCGACGCCTGTCACCCATAGCGCCACGCCGGCCGCCAAACCATAAAGCAATACCAGCAGCGCGTTGAGGGGAGTGATGATCATGACGCCGAGCATACCCAATCTCAACAACGCTGCCTACCCGTTTGTGGGTAGGCAGCGGCAGGGGGCGTAACGGTCGCCTAGAAGGGAACGCGGATTTTCAGCGTACCTTGGTGGCTTTGCAACGTCGCGCGGGCTTCGTAGCCGTAGTCGAGATCCAGCGAGGCACCGCTGGCGCCTAGAATGGTCACACCGGCTTCGGTCAACCAGCTGTCGGCATCGGCCTTCAGCCCTTGGCTGTTGAAGTAGCTGCCAGGAGTTTGGCTGAAGCTGCCAACCGTACCCAGGGCCAAGTCACCCCACGCATGGCGGTAACGGGTGCGCAGCCGCGGTTGGAGCTGGTTGTCGTCGGCCAGCATGAAGTTGCGGCTGATGCCAACCCCCACTTGGCCTTCCCAGATCTGGGCATTGTTTTGCTCAATCCGCAGAGCGGCAGGGCCCTGTTCGGTGTAGCTGGGCAACCAAATTTGGTTGTAGGTCAGCCCCACCAGCGGCGTCAACGTGGTTTGGCCTAAGCCCGCCAGGTGGAAGTCGTAACCGGCTTCCACGTTGGTTTGCAGTTGGGTGGCCAAGAAGTCAGCTTCGGTGGTGCTGCCGAACCCCACCACCTGGCGGCTGGTTTCGTAGCGGTTGCGGCCAAGGCTGGCTTGCCCCGTCACATAACCCGCATGGCCCCAGCTGTCGCTGCCATAGAAGGTGGCCAGGTAGCTGGTCACCTTGGTTTGGTTGGCACTGCTTTGTTTGCCGGTGGCTTGGCCACGACCCAAGCTCACCGCGGCACCGAGCACCGGGCCGAAGGCGTTGGTATCAGCCCCCACGGTTAGCGTGGTGCCGTCGGCCGTGTAGCCAGCGATGCCATCTTTCTGGCCCTGATTGGTGCGGTTGGCGCTCGTGCGCAGCCAGATGCTCCGGTCTTGCACCATGTCACCCGAAGCCACGCCGAACCGGGCGGCTGGCAAGGTGCCGGAAGCCGGGCCTGCCTCTGGCATGATGGTGTTCATGCGCAAGTCGGCGAGACGGCTTCGCACGTTGGTTGCCACATTCCCTCCCAATTGCAGGGCCACTTGCGTACCTGCAGTGGGGTTTGTCGGGGCGAGTGACTCAATGATCGCCACGCGCTCGGCCGTGGTCGTTGCATTTTGCAGCAGCAGCTGAACCTGACCCAACGTGGTGTTGCTGGGTTGGGTTGGGATGGCATTGAAGGCCTTTTGCAAGTTTTCCGCCGCCACCGACACAGGTACCACAGTGCTACCAGAGGTGTAGAACACCAAGGTCAAGCTCGTGCCTTGCTGTTGCAGCTGCAGGGTGTAGTTACCCCAGGTGCTGCTGCTGAGCGTTGGCAGGGTTGAGCTGGCGGTAAGCCCGCTGGCCAACACCACACTGGTGCCGCTGGTGGGTGTGCCGATGCTGCCGAACATCAGGTTCAGCGTGCTGCTACCCAACCAGGCGCTGCTCACAGTCAGGCGTGGGGCAGCTATGATACTGTCCAGTGCGTAGTCGATGAGCGTGTTGCTGGTGGTCAGGTTGGTGGCTTGCAGCAGACCGGAGCTGGAGAGCTCCAGGCGGCCGTTCGTGTTCAACGTTACGTTACCGGCGGTAACGGTGTTGCGCACTTGTAGTAAGCCACCGCTGGCCACATCCAGGGTGTTAATCCCGCTGGTGGCTCCATTCAGGCGCAGCGTGGTACCGCTGCTTACCTGTACGGTTTCAAATCCGCCCAGCGTGCCGTTCAGCGCCAGCAGGTTGCCGGTGTTGAACACCAGGTTATCCGTCCCAGTCCCACCGGCCAGGTTGCCGCTGGCGCTGGCGCCGGTGTTGAAGGTCAGGCGGTCGTTGCCAGCACCCAAGTCAACCGCTGCCAGGCTGGTTTGGTATAGGCTTACAGTGTCGTCACCCGTGCCGCCGTTCAGCGCACCGGTTACCGTGCTGGCGCTTAGTTGCAGGCTGTTGCTGGTTCCGGCCAAGGTAATGGCGTTTGCGGTCAGGCTGCTCAGCACCAGGCTGTTGCTACCACCGCCTAGGGTTAGGTTACCAACGCTGCCACCGGTGGCGGTCAGGCTGGTGTTGCCATTCCCCAGGGCAACGGCACCCAGGCCGCTGTTGGTAAAGCTGAAGGTGTTCACACCGTTCCCAGCCGTAATGCCACCCAGGGTGCTACCTGAAGCAGTCAGCGTCGTGGCGCTGTTACCAAAGGCCAGGCCGTTCAGCGTGCTGTCGGCCACATTGACGATGTAGCTACCCGACACCCCAATCAAGCCACTGGCGGTAACAGACGTAAGGGTTGCACGCCCCTGAGCCCCCAGGGTCATCGCCCCAGCGTTCACGGTGGTTAGCGTAATGGTGTTGCTGCTGGTGGCACCCAGGGTCAGGTTCCCAATGGTGGCATTGGCTACATCCAGGGCGTTGGTCCCGTTGCCAAGGTCAATGGCACCGGTGTTGCTACGTACCGTTACGGTATCGTTGCCCAGGCCAGTTACCAGGTTGCCGTTCAGCGTGGTGCCGCTAACCAGGGCCAGGTTGTTGCCATCGCCCAGGTTAATGTTACCGGTAAAGGTCCCACCCGTTAGGCTCACAATATCGTTGCCACCCAGCGTGGTGAGGCTACCGCTTACCAGGCCGCCACTTTGCAGGAAGGTATTCACCCCAGCATCAAGGTTAATCGCACTGGTCAGGGTACCGCTTGTTACAGTCACGGTATCGTTCCCTGTTCCCATGGTGATAGCACCAGTTGCGTTGCTGCCGCTTACCAACAGGCTGTTCACACCATCGCCCAGCGCAATCGGGCCAGTCAGCGTGCCGCCGGTCAGGCTCACCACATCGTTACCGGTGGTGGCGGCGATGTTGGCGGCGATGACGCCCCCGCTTTGGAAGTAGACGTTGTTCCCGCTGCTGAGGTTGAGGGTCACGCTGGCGGTACCGCCGGTGATACGGATGGTATCGGTGACGGTATTCCCCGTCACAGTTCCGCTGGTGCTGCCAGCACGCAGCAGCAAGGTGTTGCTACCAGCACCCAGGTCAATGTTCCCCACGTGAGTGCTGCCGGAGATATCCACGGTGTCATCGGTTGCACTGCCAACGTAGTTACCGTTCCAAGCAGCGCCATACAGGTTTAGGATATTGGTTCCGGTACCAAGGTTGATGGTGTTGTTCAGGCTCCCACCGCTCAGGGTTGCGGTGTCGTTGCCCGTTCCGGTGGTCAGGGTCCCAGAGAGGGTTCCGGCAGTTTGGTTATAAGTATTGGTCCCATCGCCCAGGTTGATGTTGCCGTTGAAGGTTCCACCGGTCAGGCTGACGATGTCGTTGCCGCCCAGCGTGGTGAGGCTCCCCGCCAACAACCCGCCGCTTTGCAGGTAAGTGTTGTTCCCAGCGCCCAGGTTTACAGTACTGGTTACAGTGCCGTCGGTCACGGTCATCATGTCGTCGTTAATTCCGGTGGTGATGCTGCCGCTCACATTGGTGCTGCTGACCAACACACTGTTGGTGCCGTCGCCCAGGGCGATGGGTCCAGTCAGCGTGCCGCCGGTCAGGCTGACCACGTCGTTGCCGGTGGTGGCAGAGATGTTGGCCGTAATGCTGCCACCGGTTTGGAAGAAGACGTTGTTCCCGCTGCTGAGGTTCAAGGTCACGCTGGCTGTCCCACCGCTAATGTTCACAGTGTCAATCCCAGTATTCCCCGTCACAGTTCCGCTGGTGCTCCCGGCACGCAGCAGCAAGGTGTTGCTACCGCCGCCCAGGTCAAGATTCCCCACGTGCGTGCTGCCCGAGATATCGACCACGTCATCGTTGGCGGAACCCGTATAGTTATTGCTCCAATTCAAGCCGTAAAGGTTCAAAGTGTTCGAGCTACCATTCAGGGTGATAGTGTTGGTAAAGCTCCCGCTGGTGAGAGTTACCGCATTAGTCCCGGTACCACCCGTCAGGGCCCCGCTGACCGTCCCACTGGTCATGCTCAGGGTGTTGGTGCCGTTCCCCAGCACGAAAGCACCGTTGAGTGTCCCACCACTGATGGTTACGTTGTCGTTTCCCGTCCCCAGAGTGAGCCCGCCGGTGACCAATCCCCCACTTTGGGTGTAGATCCCGTTACCATTCCCTAAGTTAATCGTACCGGTGACCGTACCGCCCTGCATATCGAAAACGTTATTGCCCGAACCCAGCGTCACACTGCCGCTAATAGTGCCCGAGTTGCGCACAGTCCACCCGTTGGTAGCCGCGCTGGCAGAAATTGCCAGGCCACTACTGGAAATGAGCTGGACACTACCAGAAATGTTAATAACTGGGGCTGTGGCACTGTTACGCCCCGCTATAATCGCGCTGTTGGTACCACGCACAATACTCCCGCTGTTAATCGTTACGGTATTGCTGGTGGTGCTGCTGGTACTGTTAATCGAGAGTGCACTCCCACCTGTAACCGAAATAACAGCACTACTAGAAATCACCAGTGGACCCGTATTGCTGGCTGTATAAAGAACGGTTGTCTGACTGGTGCCAATCGTTTGCGCGTAGGGCAAACCAAGTGGCATCAAGCAGAGGGTAGCAGACGCGCAAAATCGCAACAGGCGGATGGAAAAAGAGTTTTTCATGTTCAAATGTGTAATCTAGTCGCAAGGGAATGTCTTGGAGTATGATGAATTTTTCACCAAGTAAAATGGGAGGTTAGAAGGTAAAATGTGATATATTTGCCATACCCGCCTGCCCCTTGGGCACCGTTGGCGGCGCGGTTGCTGTTTCCGGCGGCATAGGCTCTGGCTGCGCAGGGAGGGAAGCCTCTAGCCTGAGCCCGATGTCTGACCTTGCTACGCGCTCCCTCCCCAACCCCGTCATGGGGCCTGATGCCATGTTAACGCTGTTGGTGACCTTGCAGGGGCAGGGCCAACAGTTGGCGTTGGCGGTGGCCAAGCCCGAATGGCTGGGCCTGGTCTCGCACTTTACCCGTATGCCCCCCGTGGAGCGTACCCGGGTGGGCCACAGCATTCAGGCGGCCACGGCGCACAATCCCTTTCCCGCCGATGGTGCGGCCTTAACCCCTGACGAAGCCGCGGCATGCGATACCTTCGTGGGCGATTGCGTATTGCTCGCTGCCTTGGCTGAAGCCACCAGCCCCCGCGTGCTGCAGGGCACGGCCTTGGCCAGCTACCGGTTGCAGGCGGGCAATTCAGCCAAACCCCATTTTCACTAGGCAGAGGCAATGGAATATCTGAACGGCCTCCTCCAACCGTGGCGGCGGGTGCCGCGGGTGGAATTCGCGGTGGCGCTCACCGTGCTTTCGGCGCCGGGCCTCATCATGCTGCTGGGTGGAATGGCCGAAGGCGGCAGCAGCCTGCTGGGCCCGTTGTTGGCGGCCCGTGAGGCTGTGGGCCAAGCCCAGCAAGGCTATTTGGCTGCCGTGCAGCAGCTGTTGGCGCAGGCCCAAACGGCCACCAATGCGGCGCCAGGGGCGCCGGTGGCCGATGCTAACCCGATCAACGTGGCAGGATTGTTGGATAGCCTCTGCTTGCTCTTGCTCACGCCGTTCGTGCGGGGCCGCTGGCTGGATATAGGCTATTCCGCCAAGGCTGCCACCGTGTTGACGTTGGTGGTGCAGGTTTCTATTTTTGGCAATGCCCTGGCCGCGGTGGCCGGGCAGGCGCTGTTGCCCTACGGCTGGCTGTGGGGCCTGCTGACCTTGGTGGGCTACACCTGGTTGGCCAGCCGGGCCGGTAAACCCAGAAAAGCCGTGCATGAGCGGGTTTTTCATGGCATGAAGCAAGCCGATGACGATTTTCCCCGCTTCTAATTCCGCCCCGCTGCAGCCCGCCGACCACCACAAAAACCCGCTGGCGGGCGTGTGCGTCTGCGTGGATGGCCCCACCGCCAGCGGCAAGGGCACGCTGGCCAAGGCCTTGGCGCGCCATTGGCGTTTGAAGTTTCTCGATACCGGCACGCTGTATCGCGCGGTGGCCTGGCAAGTGCTGCAGCAGGGGGCCGACCCCGCCGATGGCCCCGCCGCGCTGGCCGCCGCACAAACCTTGGCCCAGCCCGGCGTGTTCGATTTCCGCCACCTCGGCAACAACGAGTTTGGGGTCAGTGTCGCGGGCCAGGCGGTGGGCCCGGCGCTGCGCAGCCTGGAAGTCGGCCAGGCGGCCAGTATCGTGGCCGTACAACCCCCGGTGCGGGCGGCGTTGTTGGCCTTGCAGCAGGAATTTGTCCGCCATTGGCAACCGTTGGTGGGGGTGGTGCTGGATGGCCGCGACACCGGCGCGCGGATTGCCCCGGCAGCCCAAGTGAAGCTGTTCCTCACCGCCGAGGTGGCCGAACGCGGCCGCCGCCGTTGGCTGGAAGTGGCCAGCGCCGGTCAAACCGCCGCGTTGGATGACGTGATTGCCCAGGTGGCGGCTCGCGATGCCCGCGATGCCGCCAACCTGATCCAAACCCCCGATGCGGTGGTGCTGGATGGCACCC
>JADCGN010000047.1 GCA_020249005.1 Alphaproteobacteria bacterium | reverse complement strand
GTTTTGATCAAGGATTTTTTGGCCTTCCAAGCCCATTGCCGCCGCCATCGGGTCGGCGTCCGCCGTACCTTCGTTGGCTGCCATATTTTGCCACTGCTTCAGCATCTCCTCTTCAGAGAGCTGGGGTGGATCGGTGGGTTTGTCAGCCATTACTGCACCAGCATATCGCGGATATACACTGCCCGTACTTCCACGGGCTCTAAGGTTTGTGTGGCCCGCCGCAACAACCCTTCCTTCAGGCGTTGCAGAGCGGCGCTGCCTTGCAAATCGGTGGGGCGCAACTGGCGCAGAAAATTTCCCCAATCATCCTGCAACCGCGGCAATAGCTTGGTCATGTTGGCCGAATCGGCTTGGTTCTGCAGTTCCAGCGCCAACTGAATTTTGAGGAAGCGCGGTCCACCGCCTTGCTCATCAGTCAATAAATTGAGGGTAAATTCCGGCACATCAAAGGTGGCCATCTCGCCCACCTCGGCGGCGGGTTTTTCGCCTGGGTTTTCAGCTTTTTTGCCGCCAAAGACAAAAAATACCCCCACCGCCACAATCACGCCAATCACCGCCAACGCGGCGGAAGCGAGCATCAGCAGCTTCTTCTGCTTGCCGTTGCCTGCTTCGGGGGCGCCTTCGGCCGCTGGCGCCGCGCCCCCTTCAGGGGCTGCTGCGGTTTTGTTTGCGTCTTCAGCCATGGTAGGTTCAGCTTCGGTTCTTGTTACCGGGCATCCTACCAAATTTCTGGCAACCCGCCCGCCCCTTGCCTAACTGGGTGGCAATCCTTTACGGTCGGGCTGATGCATACCCCCGTCACCCTCGCTACAGCGTTAACCCAATTGGGTATAGCGTTCACCAACCACGCGCACGCTCCGGTGTTCACCGTGGCCGAAGCCCAGGCGGTGAATCACGCCATCCCAGGCGCGCATATCAAAAACCTGTTCTTGAAAGACAAAGCGGGCGCCCTTACCTTGGTCACCGCCCTCGATACCTGCAGTGTGCCGCTCAACCCGCTCGCCAAGCATTTGGGCGCCAAGGGCCGTTATAGCTTTGGCAGCGCCGAACTGCTGCGCACCACTTTGGGCGTCGAACCCGGCAGCGTCACGCCGCTGGCGCTGATCAACGCCCCCGGCGGGAGTCTCCGTGTGGTGTTCGATGAAGGAATTTTCTCCCACAGTGTGGTCAATCCCCACCCGCTGACCAACACCGCGACACTGAGCCTCAGTCCGGCCGATTTGGTGAAAGCCCTCAACGCCTGGGGGCATCACCCCCTGCGGCTGGATTTTTCCAAATTTCAGACCGAATCAATGCCCCTCACCGCCTAAAAAACCCGCCACCGGCGGGTTTTCTAAACAACTTCACTACCAACGATAGTGGGCAAAGGCGCGGTTTGCCTCCGCCATCTTATGCACATCTTCCTTCTTCTTGAAGGCGTTGCCACGGCCACTGGCGGCTTCCAACAGCTCGTTGGTCAGCTTGTCGGTCATGGTCTTTTCGTTGCGGTCACGGGCATAATCCACCAGCCAACGAATCGCCAGGGATTGCGCGCGCTCGGGGCGCACTTCCATCGGCACTTGGTAGGTAGCCCCACCAACCCGGCGGCTGCGCACTTCCATTTCCGGCTTTACGTTGTTCAGCGCGGCATGGAAGGCCTCAAGCGGCGCCTTACCAGTGCGCTTTTCCAGGTTTTCCAGGGCTCCGTAAACAATCTTTTCGGCCACACTCTTTTTGCCCGCCAGCATCACCTTGTTCATGAACTTGGTGAGCACGATATCCCCGAACTTCGGGTCCGGCAGGGTCACTCGCTTCTCAGCACGACGACGACGCATATCCTAATCCTCCTCTAGGCTGGCTTATTTCTTACCCGCCGGCGCGGCACCGGGTTTCGGGCGCTTGGCGCCGTACAAGCTACGGCCCTGCTTACGGTCTTTCACGCCTTGGGTATCCAGCGCCCCACGGATGATGTGGTAGCGTACCCCCGGCAAGTCTTTCACCCGGCCGCCGCGGATCAGCACCACGCTGTGCTCTTGCAGGTTGTGGCCTTCCCCTGGGATGTAGGCAATTACTTCATAACCGCTGGTTAAGCGGACTTTGGCCACCTTCCGCAAGGCCGAGTTCGGCTTCTTCGGGGTGGTGGTGTAAACCTTGGTGCACACCCCGCGTTTTTGCGGGCAGGCCTTCATGGCAGGAGATTTGGTACGGGCTTTTTGCAGCACACGGGGCTTGCGCACCAGTTGGTTGACGGTTGGCATGGGCCAATACGCCTTTCTTTTCTGTGGTTTAACCTTTCACCTGGGCCCTGCACTGGCAGGAGGTTACTCCGATTTCTGCCTGCGCAATGCCATGCTTACCCAAGCATGTCAAGGGTTTCCAGCCAGGCGGGATGGTTTTGAGCGGTAAGCAGCCGGGCCTGCTGACTGGGCGTTGGCACCGGGCATACCCGCCCAGCGGTAAGCCGGTAACGCCAGCGGGCAACCAGCCGATAAAGCGGCTCCAACGGGGCACTTGGCAGCCAACGGGCCCAGCCCCAGCCCGGCAGCAGCGCCAGGGTTTGGAGCACCCCTCTGGCGCCAAACTGGGCCTGTTGGGGAGTAATTAGGGCAAAACTGGTGGGGTTGGCGGGGTCTAGCCCAAGCTTTTGGGCGGTCTTTTGGCCCAGGGAGCTCCCCAGCGGCAACAGGCCAAACCGGCCGCCATCCCGCGCCAAAACAAAACGCACCGCCCCGTTACACAGCGGGCAGGCATCGTCGAACAGGAGAATGGCCACGCGATGTTCCATAGTATGATGCGTGCTTGGTAAGCGCCCATGCTGGGCTACTCTTTGCGTGCCACAACCAATAAGGCGCTTGGCGCAAACTTTTGCCACCATTTTGGCCGATAATAACAATAGAGAGGCCTAGTCAAAAAGCATATTAACGCATCCAAATATGTGTAGGAAAGGTATTTTAATGGACTAAACAAACCCATTTTCCGCATCAAAGACATTAAAGGCGGGAAAATTGCGGGGGTCTCTTTTTTAATAATCCACCCCTGTTTTGTAAGTATCTGGCGTAACCATAACCAAGGAATACCTCGTTCATTCGCCGTTAACCCTGGGCGAACAGACTCCCAATTTCCCATTGTTACAATTGGTTCACGCAAAATTAGTAAACCTCCCGGTTTAAGAACTCGATACGCTTCCGCCAAAACAAAACTAACATTTGCGATATGATGAAGCACTGAGAGCATTACAACGACATCCACGGTATTGTCGGGAAGTGCAACCTTACCTTGCGCCGTAACGGG
This sequence comes from Alphaproteobacteria bacterium, assembly GCA_020249005.1. Taxonomy (GTDB): domain Bacteria; phylum Pseudomonadota; class Alphaproteobacteria; order UBA2136; family UBA6156; genus JADCGN01. Next base: position 5,378 of record JADCGN010000047.1, on the reverse strand, counting down.
CAAAAACTCTGCTGGGCAGGTATAGAACTCTGGATTGTGATAAACTTTACCAGGTTCAATCACATACCATTGCTTCAAGTATGGTGCTAATACTTGCAATTCCTGAGCCTCGGCTGAACCAAAAACCAAGCCCTTAAGTCCATGCAAGCCAGAAAAAACGTTGCCAAAATGCCAACTATTTAAACCGTGGGGAATAATCTCTGCCATATTCTTATATGGAGAGTTTTCATGAGCAATGGCTGTAAATCCTTCAGCTTCACTGGCAAACCAGCGTTCAAGTTGCTCAGGAGTGGCATCATCGCCAATCAGCATTTCTCCACGCAAATAGGGTCCAAGATCTTTGGGTTGCATCACATGAATAGGCATAATCTACTCCTTAATTAATTTCCCCAAATGGGCAATTTCTTTAGCACTAAACGTGATGCTCTGGCCGCTGGTGGCGTCAGTCAGCGTCACACTAGGCTGACGCTGTAACTCAGTCAACTCGGCTGGCGGAAGGCTGGCCAAGGCCGCCAGCATGCGGGGCCGTGGGTCATCGTGGGCAAATTGCGGAAATTCGGGTTCAAAGGTGCTGACGTCATCTTCGGCAAAGACCTTCGCCAGCAAATCTTCGGGTGGGGTATCGGCCAACAATTCTGTAGGCTGAATGGTGTTTAACAGCAGCCCCAAGCGCTGCCAGTCATCATCATCCATCGTTTCATTCGGCAGGGCCTGCAGTAACACCGCCCCAGCCTTATCGTGGGCGGCCAACACCACCAGGTGCGTCGGGGTTTGCACGCTGCTGGCAAAATAGTTGGCCAAGCAGGCGGCGGCGGTTGGTTCGGTCAGGCCCACAAAACTTTGGTAACGCTGCCCCTCGCCGCTGGCCTGTTCCAGCGTTACGGCAAACAGGCCGCCCGGCTGCGTTACCAAGCTGCTGAACGGCGTCCCCTGGGCCGCTGGGTTGGCGTAGGCGCGGAGCCCGGCTGCCCGCCCCTCTCCGGCCAGGCATTGCGCGAACAGCAGCACGCCCAACTCGGGGTGCTGAATTTGCAGCCCTACCGTTAGTTGGTGCTTGGTGTCGTGGGCCAGCAGGGCGGCAGCGGCCAGCAACTCGGCCAAGGTGTGGGTGCAGGCGTTGGGCTTACGCAGGCTGGCCACGTGCGTGTCCAAATCGGCCAAGCGCAGCAAACGCCCCCGCACCGGAAGGTTATGGAACTGAAAGGGCAGCAGCACGGTCTTCATGGGCCGCTTATTGCGGAAATCGGGCCTCTCGGCAAGCAAAAACCCCGCCGGGGCGGGGTGGGGAAATCAGGTCGGCGCCGAGGGGTTAGGGGGGAGGAAGGGCGCCGATGCCCCAAAGTGGCCGAAGCCTTGCGGGGATGCAAGCGTCCTCCCAACACAAAGGCCACACCCTGTGTTTTTTAAGCAACTTTGAAATGCTAACCCTTTGGGCATTCATGCCGTTGCCGCCGCTAGTCAGCGTGCCGCAAGCGCCGTACTTTACGCTTATGCAACGTCTGTCGCCGTCTCTGTTTTTAGGCTTTCTGGTGAATGCCATCACCAACGAGCATTTTATCGCCGCCGCCGAGGCCGGCAGTCCTACGGAAGCCACTGCCAAGCTGCGCGAGACTTATCCTTCGGCGGCTTATCACGTCCTCACCGTGTATCAAGCGCAGGCGGTGGTGAAATACCTGGCCGAAGTGCAGCGCTGGCCGGGGCTGCCCAGCAAGGTGCAACCCAGCCTGACCGATTTGCTCGCCACCCAGCGCATCCGCACCCAGGTGGGCGGGTTGCCGCCGTTGCGCAAAGAACCTGCCGCTGCTGCCCAGAATCCCTTCTTTACCGCCACGCAGCTGCAGCAGATTCAAACCATCGCGCAAGGCATGCCGGCTGAAACTCAGGCGTTGGCAGCGCGGTTGCTGGCGGGCAACCCGAAGCCTGCAACACCCCAAGCGCCCACCATGGCCCCTGCAGCAGCCATCACACGCTCCCCGCTGCCGGCCATGCCCCGTCAGGCGGCCCCACAACCGGCGCCAGCGCCCGTCACCGCCCGGGTTGAGGTCTCCACCACCCCCGCCCCCAAAGGCGGCAGCTTGAAAGAGGCCCTGGCTGCGATGCGCGCCTTCAACAATTCCGGGCAGCCTTCGGTGTTCAGCCAACCGCTGTCCAAGGCCGCAGCGCCGGCCCCCAAGCCCGTAGCGCCAGCGCCCAGCGCCCTGCCGGCCTCAGCGCGCGGCGTGGCGGCGGCCGAGCCCACGCCGGCCTCTTCCCCATTTGCCGTGGGGCAGGTCAGCGCCATCAGCGTGCTGAAGGCCCTGCGGGCTGGCCGCTAGGCCACGTTTAACTTGTTACGGACGATGGTACGGGTGGCCCGTATTCAGGGTGTGGGCCCGGTACAGTTGCTCGGCCAACAGGCCCCGCACCAGCTGGTGGGGAAAGGTCAATTTTCCTAACGCCCAAACAGCTTGGCAGTGGTTCTTCACCTCATCCGTTAAGCCATCGGCGCTACCGATCAGAAAGGCCAACGTCTTCACCCCCTGCCCGGCCACCTTGGCCAGCTGGGCGGCCCACGCGGGGCTGGTGAGCAAGGCCCCGCGCTCATCGAGCGCAATCACATAGGCCGGGGCCGGCAATGCGGCGAGTGCCGCCAACTGGGCGGCGGCAGTTTGGGCCGCCGTCTTGCCTTCGGTCAACTCCCGTACCTCAGGCCGGATCTTCGCAGGAAAGCGTCCCAAATACTCCGCTTCCAGCGCCCGCAAATGCGCTTCTCGCGTGGTGCCGGTGGCCAGGATGAGCGTTTTCATCCCCTACTTCTTAGCGTCGGCAATCCCTTTGCTTACAATCGCGAGGGCATCCTCGGCGTTCACCCATTTGCCCACTTTCACCCACTTACCCTTTTCCAAGTTCTTGTAGTGCGTGTAAAACTGTTCCAGCTGCTTGCAGAACAACTCGGGCAGGTCGAACACGGTTTTTACGTTGTCAAACCGGCGATCCAGCTTGCTGTGCGGCACACAGATCAGCTTGGCGTCTTCCCCGCTTTCGTCTTCCGTCAGCAGCGCGCCAATCGGGCGGGCGCGAATCACGGCGCCGGGTACCACGTCAATATCGGTGTAAACAAAGGCGTCTACCGGGTCGCCATCGCCGCCCAAGGTGTTGTTGATATAACCATAGTGGGCCGGGAAGACCATCGGCATCGGCGCAAAACGGTCTACAAACAGCAGGCCGGTGTCCTTATCCACCTCGTACTTGATGTTCGGGATGCCCTTGGGGTTTTCCACCACCACGTAAATGTCGTGCGGGGGTTCTTTACCGGCAGGGAGGGTTTTGATGGACATGGCAGTGCTCTTTCCTTGTGGGGGATGTCCTACCCCGTAAGCAGCGCTGCTGACAAGAGGGCGCTGACAAGCCCCGGCCAGCTGTGTTAAGGAACGCTTATGAGTTTCCTCAGCGCCCTGCGGCCGAGCATTAAAACCGCCACCAAGCGGGAAGTGGCCGAAACGGTCTGGGAAAAGTGCCCCAAGTGCAGCCAGCTTGTCTATCAGGCCGACCTCCCCACCAGCCTGTATTGCTGCACCCATTGCGGCCATCATTTGCGCTGGCCGCTGGCGCAGCGGCTGGCCGCGCTGTGGGATGACGGTCAGAGCCTGGCCATCCCGGTGCCCGAAGCCAGCGACGACCCCCTGCATTTCAAGGATAAGAAAAAGTACGCCGAACGCCTGCGCGAAGCCCGCGGCCGCACCCTAAGCCGCGACGCCTTCGTGGCCGCCTGGGGCACGGTGCACGGCCAACCCCTGGTGGTGGTGGCGCTGGATTTTGACTTCATGACCGGCAGCATGGGCCGCGCCGTAGGCCATGCGGTGGTGGCCGCGGCCCAATTTGCGCTGGCCAAGCGGCTGCCCTTGCTCGCCATCACCGCCAGCGGCGGCGCCCGGATGCAGGAAAGTACACTTTCCCTGCTGCAGATGGCGCGTACCACGGCGGCAGTGGTGGAACTCAAGCACGCGGGCCTGCCCTACCTGTGTTTGCTGACCGACCCTACCACCGGCGGCGTCACCGCCAGCTTTGCGATGCAGGGCGATATCATCCTGGCCGAACCTGGGGCGCTGATTGGCTTCGCCGGCCCGCGGGTGATTGAACAGACCATCCGCCAAACACTGCCCGAAGGCTTTCAAACGGCCGAGTATCTGCTCGCCCACGGCATGGTGGATGCGGTAGTGAAGCGCAGCGACCTGCGCGAGACATTGCGGAAAATCCTGGCCACGGTGGCCAAGCCCACCGCTTAGGCGGTGGCAGCCTTTAAGTATTGCTCCAGCGTGTGGATGGTATAATCCCCACGCTTAAACCAAGCTTCGGCCACCAAGCGGCGATGCAGCGGCAAGTTGGTTTTAATTCCGCCCACCACAAACTCGCGCAACGCACGGTCCAGCCGGGTGATGCACTCGGCGCGGGTGGCGCCGTGTACAATCAGTTTGGCAATCGTGGCATCATAGTAGGGCGGCACTTTGGCGCCAGTAAACAAAGCGCTGTCCACCCGCACCCCGGGGCCGCCGGGGGCGTAGTAGTCGGTAATCGTGCCGGGGCTGGGCGCAAAGGTTACCGGGTCTTCGGCGTTGATGCGGCATTCAATGCTGTGCCCGCGCGGGGTGATGGTCTCGTGCGGGTAGCGTAAGGTTTCGCCTGCGGCCACCCGCAACTGCTCGGCCACAATATCCACGCCGGTGACCATCTCGGTCACGGGGTGTTCCACCTGCAGGCGGGTGTTCATTTCAATGAAGTAAAACTCCCCGCGCTCAAACAAAAACTCAAACGTCCCCGCACCGCGGTAGCCCAATTTCCGGCAGGCGGCCGCCACGGTGGCAAACAGCTTGGTGCGCTGGGCGTCAGTCACGGCGGGCGATGGCGTTTCTTCCAAGATCTTCTGGTGGCGGCGCTGCAGGCTGCAGTCGCGTTCGCCTAAAATGCTCACGTTGCCGTGCGTATCGCACAGCACCTGCACTTCCACATGCCGCGGCGTTTGCAAATATTTTTCCAGGTACACGCGGCTGTCGCCAAACGCGGCTTGGGCCTCGCTCATCGCCAGTTCAATCGCGCTGCGCAGGTCGCGCTCTTCCCGCGCCACCTTCATACCGCGGCCCCCGCCTCCGGCGGCGGCCTTCACAATCACCGGCAGGCCGATTTGCTTGGCGATCACCACCGCAGCGTCCACGCCTTCAATCGGGCCGTTGCTACCCGGAATGGTGGGCAAACCAAGCTCGCGTGCGGTTGCCAAGGCGGTAATCTTGTCGCCCATCAGGCGGATGTGCGCGGGTGTTGGGCCCACAAACACAAACCCTAGCTTTTCGGCAATTTCGGCAAACTTGGCATTTTCGGCCAAGAACCCGTAGCCAGGATGGATG
>JADCGN010000046.1 GCA_020249005.1 Alphaproteobacteria bacterium | reverse complement strand
GCCAATCGCCGGGCGCGGGCGGGGTTGGCCTTGGCGCAGGTGGGCGAAGTGGCTTGGGCCGAAGCCGAGTTGCGCGCGGCCACGCCGGACTTGGCCCCCAGCGCCACGCGGGCGCTGGCCGGGATTGCTGTGGCCGTGGATTTGCCGAGCACCGCGCTGCGTACTGGGCGAGATTTGTTGGAAGAGAACATTGTTGAACCCGCGGCACTTTTCCCGCTCCCCACCTGGCAACCCACCGGAGGCTGGCAGTTCGACCGCGCCTTTATGCTGGGCCTGATGCGCCAGGAAAGTGCCTTCCAGCCAACCATTGGTAGCCGGGTGGGGGCCCAGGGGCTGATGCAAATCATGCCCGCCACGGGCCAGTATATCGCCCGCCTGACCGGCCGCGACTACAACGGCAAGCGCGACCTGCATCACCCCGCCACCAACCTGGCGATGGCCCAGGATTACCTGAATTATCTTAGCAAGCGGCTGGAAGGAAACTTGCTGCTGGTGGCCGCGGCGTACAACGGCGGAATTGGCAACGTGCAGCGCTGGATTGCCAAGGGCGTGACGCCTGACCATGACCCGCTGCTGTGGTTAGAAAGCATCCCGTTTGACGAAACCCGCGATTATGTGGAGAAGATTATGCTGAACTACTGGCTGTACCAACAGCGCTTGGGCAAACCGCGCGAAAGCCTGCAAGCCTTGGCTGGCAACCGCTGGCCGAATTGGAATTAGGGGATTGCGATGGCGCTGCTGATGGGCGTGGATGAGGTGGGGCGCGGGCCCTTGGCAGGGCCAGTGGTGGCCTGTGCGTGCCATCTGCCGCCCGCGTTGGTGGCACCGTGGTTGGCCGAGCTGGCTGACAGCAAAATCTTGAGCCCGAAGACACGCAAACGCCTGGCCGGGCAGCTGCAGGCCGTACCGCACGCCATCGCGCAGGCCAGTGTGGCGGAAATTGATGCGCTGAACATTCGGGCGGCCAGCTTGCTGGCGATGCGGCGCGCCGTGACGGCGTTGGCCCAGCAGCTGGGCGCGGTGACGGTGATGGTGGATGGCAACGTGCCGATTCCGGATTTGGCGTGGCCGCAGCAGACGGTGGTGGGGGGAGATGCCAGCGTGCCGTGCATCAGTGCCGCGAGCATCCTGGCCAAGGTGCACCGCGACGCCCTGATGCAGCAGCTCCATGCGGCTTACCCGCAGTACGGCTGGCAGCAGAACGCGGGCTACGGCAGCGCTGCACACCTGGCCGCGTTGCGGCAGCATGGGGCCACGCCGCATCATCGCGCCAGCTTTGCCCCGGTGCGGGCGGTGTTGGAAGGCCAGGCCCATGCCGCGTAAGCCGGCGGTGTTGCTCAACGCCCTGCACACCAGCACGGGCGGTGGCCTGATTTATTTAAAGGGCGTGCTGCCCCACCTGGCGGCCGACCCACGCGTGACGTGGCACCTGCTGGCCCCGGCGGCAACCTTGGCGGCGTTATCAATTCCCGCCGGCGTGGTGGCCCACACCGCGCCGCGCTTGCGCTTTGGCATGGTGCATCTGTGGGAGCAGGTGATGTTGCCCCTGCTGGTGTGGGCCTGGGGCTGTCGCGCGGTGCTCAGCAACGCCAACTATGGGCCGCTGCTGGCGCCTAAGGCCAGCGTGATTCTGCACACCACGCCGCGGGCCGCCGCGGCCTGGCCGGGGTTGTTTTGGCGTGTTTACTGGGGGTTGTTGCAAGGCCTGACGCGCCTGTGTGCATGGCGCAGCCCGGTGTTTTTTAGCGTGGCGGCGCATATTGTGGCCGACTACGCCAGCCACGCCACGCAAGCGCGCTTGCGCTTGGCACCGCCGGCGATTGACCATGCGGCCATCCCACCGCCGGTGGTGCGCGACCCAAACCTGGTGCTGGCGGTGGGCGATTTTTATCGCCAGAAAAATTACCCGCTGCTGCTGCAGGCGTTTGCCAAGCTACGCGCGGTACATCCCAAAGCGCGGCTGATGATTGTCGGCCGCCCGGTGATGGACGACGTGCGCAACGAGGTGATGACTGTGGCACGCAGCCTGAACGTGACAGCGGGGCTGACCTTGGTGCCCGGCCTGCCGCACGACCAATTGCTGAAAGCCTTGCGGCAGGCCGCTGTTTACATTGCCACCAGCAGCGCGGAAGCCTTCAACATGCCGGTGTTGGAAGCGATGGCCTGCGGCACCCCGGTGGTGACGCTCGACACGCCCTTTCAACGCGAGGTGGCCGGGGCCGAACCGCACAGCGCGGCGGTGTTGGTGAAGGCCGAGGGCGACACCGCCGCCGGGTTGGCGATTGCGCTGCTGGGGATTTTAAGCACGCCGGAAATTGCCGAAACCCTGCGTCGCCGCGGGGAGGCGCGGGCCGCGCAGTTTACCTGGGCCAACACGGCCCGCGCCTTGCAGGATGGGCTGGCCAGCGTGCTGAAACTTGGGTAAGGTGTCGCCATGCAGGACAAGGTTTTGATCACTGGTGGGGCCGGCTTTATTGGGCAGGAGCTGACCAAACAATTGCTCGGCAACGGCTATGGCGTGGTGGTGCTGGATGACCTTTCCAACGCCGTCGAACCACCGCACCCGGGGCGCCAATTCGATTACACCTTCATCAAGGGTGATGTGGCCGAAACGGCCGTGGTGACGCAAGCCATTCAAGGCTGCCACCATGTGGTGCATTTGGCAGCGCTGTCTTCGGTGCCGCAAAGCCTGAACGAACCGGCCCGCACCTTCCGCAGCAACGTGCAGGGTACGGAGGTGGTGCTGCAGGCCGCTCAGGCGGCGCGCGCGGCGGGGCAGTTTCCGGGCTGGGTGGTGTTGGCCAGCAGCGCGGCGGTGTACGGCATCCCCACGCATACCAACCCGCTGCAAGAGACCGACAGTTTCGGCGTGGCACTGCCCAGCCCCTACGCCGCCAGCAAGGCGGTGAACGAACTCCAAGCCAACGGCTACAAAACCGCCTTTGGCCTGCCGGTGGTGGCGCTGCGGTTGTTCAATGTTTATGGCGCCGGGCAGCCTGCCACCAACCCCTATGCGGGGTTCCTGGCCAAGGCGGTGCAGAGCGTGAAGGAAGGGACGCTGCTGACGATTTACGGCGACGGCCTGCAAACGCGCGACTTCGTGGCGGTGCAGGACGTGGCGTTGGCGATGCGCATGCTGCTGCAGCAGCCGTTGGCCTATGCGGCCACCTTGCCGTTGGCGCTGAATGTGGGCACTGGCACGGCGGTGACGCTGCTCGACACCATCCGCCAAGTGGTGGCGATTACGCGGGTGAACCCCCGCGTGGAATACCGCGGCGCGCGGGCGGGCGACGTGCGCAGCAGCTGCGCCACGGTCGCCGCGCTGCGCCAGGTGTTGCCGGGCTGGCAACCGCGTAGCCTGGCCGATGGCCTGCGGTTGTGGTTGGCCCCGGCCGCCCCCACCGCGTAACGGGATCTTGACGTTAGGTGGGTAGGCCCGCGGTGCACAGCACCTTGCGCATCAGGCTGGAAAGCGGCGGCAAGGCGCTGGGCAGGAAGCGGTGGGGGGGCGGAATGTGTGAGACTGTCGCCAGCCGGACTTCCAAAGTCAGCTTAAAATGCGTGAAGGTGTGGGTGAGGCTGCCGGCTTCGGTTTGTGCTTCGGGCAGCGGTGGCACGGGGGTATTTTCCCACCCCGTATGCGGCACTTCCCACAAGCCTCCCAGCAGCCCGGTGGCCGGGCGCTGGCGCAGGTACAGCGCGCCGCCGGCATCGCGCAGCACGTAGGCCACCCCGTGCTTGTAGGGCAGGGGGGGCTTTGCCACCTTACTGGGGTAGGCGGTGGAGTTGCCCTGAGCAAACGCCCGGCAGTGGGTTTGCACGGGGCACACCACACAACGCGGATTGGTGGGCGTGCACACCGTGGCGCCCAGTTCCATGATGGCATTGGCATAGAGCCGCGGCGGGGCCTCGGTGCAGAGCGCGGCCGCTGCCGCCCGCAACGCCTTGTGGGTGGGGGTGAGCGGCGGCGTTAAGGCCTTCACCCGGGCCACCACGCGCAGCACGTTGCCGTCGATCACCGTGGTGGGTTGATTAAAGGCGCAGGCCGCCACCACGGCGGCGGTGTAGGCGCCCAGGCCCGGCAGTTTCAATAGCGCGGCTTCGGTGGTGGGGAATTCCCCGCCGTGCTCGGCCACCACCACCTGGGCGCAACGGTGTAGCAAATGGGCGCGGCGGTAGTAGCCCAAGCCCTGCCACAGTTCCAACACGCGCGGCAACGGTGTGGCGGCCAGCGCGTGCACCGTGGGGAAGGCCGCCAAAAAGCGTTGATAATACGGCAACACCGCGGCTACGGTGGTTTGCTGCAGCATCACTTCGGCCAGCCAGAGGCGGTAGGGGTCGGTGGTTTCGCGCCAGGGCAAGGCCCGATGGCCCTGTTGGTACCAGGCCACCAACGGTTCATGAAAGCGTGGCTTGGCGCGGGTGGGCATCGGGTGCTACCATGGCGGCATGACCGAGCCAACGCAACCCCCTGCCAAGCCCGAGCCCACGCGCCGCCACCGGGCCACCGCGGTGGGCGGATTGCTGCGCGACGTGTTGGCCCCTGCCACCGCCAAGCAAGGGATTTTGTTGGCGCAATTGTTGCCCTATTGGCCCAGCATCTGCCCACTGCTCGCGGCCCATGCGGTGCCCGAAAGCCTGCGCGGCGGCACCTTAACCGTGGCGGCCACCACCAGCAGCGTGCAGCGCGAACTTCAATTTTTGGCGCCCAGCATCGTGGAAGGGGCCAACACCATTTTCGGTTATGCGGTGGTGACGCAAATCCGCGCGGTGGTGCGCGGCGAACAGCCCGCCACGCTGCGCCGCCCGCAGCTTACCGAACCGTTACCGCCCAACCCGCAGGCCGCTGACAAAGCCCAAGCCACCTGCCAACATATTGGCGATGAGGCTTTGCGCACGGCGCTGGCCAAGCTGGGGGCGCAGGCCTTAAAAGGTTCGTAACACTTAAAAAGGACGATTGATCATGGCACTGAATTCTCGCACCCGATTGTGGCTGATGGCGGTGGTGGGCCTGAAGGTGGTGGCCCTGGGGGGATACGGCTATGCCGAAGGTTGGTTTGGCGGCCTGTTTGGCGGCAAGCCCAAGGCGGCAGCGGTGGCCCCGGCCGCCCCGGCGGTGGCCAATATGGCGCCCTTGCCCAGCCGCGCCCAGGCCTTGCAGATTCAGCCCAATGACCGGGTGTTGGGCCGCTTTGGCGCCCCGGTCACGATCATTGAATATGCCAGCATGACCTGCAGCCACTGTGCCGACTTTAAAGAAACCACCATGCCCAGCGTCACGCGCGAGTGGCTCGATACCGGCAAGGCAGTGTACGTGTTGCGCGATTTGCCGTGGGACAACCTGGCCTTGGGCATGAGTGCGGTGGCCCGCTGCGTGCCGGCCAACCAATTCTACGCCATGAGCAACGCCCTGTTTGCGGCGCAAAAGCGCATTATCACCGGCAACCCGATGGCCGAAATCAATGCCGTGGCCGCCCAAGCCGGGCTGAACGAGGCGGCGGTGCAGGCATGCATCCGCGATGAGGCCCGTCAGCAGGAAATTCTGCGCAGCAAAGAAATTGCCCGCCAGGTGTTGGGGGTGAAGGGCACGCCTGCCATTTTTGTGAACGGCACCCCGGTGGAAGGCGCCGTGAAGTATGACGTGCTGAAAAAAACGCTCGATGCCGAGTATGCCAAAGCCACCGCGGCCCACGCCAAGTAAGGCTGAAACCGTCACTGCGGGCCACGCGGGGGGGGCGGTGCGTTCCAGCCAAGGCCTGGCGGTAGCGGGCAACCTGGTGGCCTGCGTGGTGGTGGGGATGCTGCTGGGCTGGGGGGTGGATTGGGCCATTGGCACCAAGCCGTGGGGAATGTTGGTGGGGTTGGGGTTAGGGTTTATGGCGTGGCTGCGGGAACTCTGGCGCCTGCTGAAAAGCCCGCCGACGGCCTAGTATTTGGCGCAACACCGCCCTTGACGCCTGGGGGCCCCCTTGCTAGAAGCGGGCCATGGCCATGAACCCGATGCACCAGTTTGAAGTGAAGGCCCTGCTGCCCTTGCAGGTTGGCGGGTTTGACCTTGCCATCACCAACCAAGCCCTGTGGACCGGCATTGCCACCGCCGCCGTGTTGGCCCTGTTTTTGGCGGGGATCAGCCGTATGGCTTTGGTACCCGGCCGCTTGCAAAGCGTGGTGGAACTGACGGTGGAATTCGTGCGCGACCTTACGGTGGGCACCGCCGGCAAGGAAGCCTTGGCCTTTTTGCCGCTGATCCTCACGACCTTCCTGTTCATTGCCGGGTTGAACTTGGCCGGGATGATCCCGACCAGTTTCACCGCCACCAGTCAAATCACCACCACGGCGTTTATGGGGATCATGGTGTTCCTGCTGGTGGTGGGGGTGGGGGTGTACAAGCAAGGCCTGCACTTTTTTGCCATGTTCCTGCCCAAAGGCACCCCCTGGTGGCTGGCGCCGCTGATCATTCCTTTGGAGCTGATTTCCTTCCTGGCGCGGCCGCTCACCCTGGCGGTGCGGTTGGCCGCCAACATGGTGGCTGGCCACGTGCTGCTGAAGATCTTTGCCGGCTTTTGCGTCATGTTGCTGGGCCTGGCCCAGGTGGAAGCCAGCCAACTGAGCTGGAGCGCCTTGGCGTTGACCAGCCCGATGGCGATCCTGCCGTTTGCGATGCTGTTTGCGATTACCGCGTTGGAAGTGTTCGTGGCCCTGCTGCAAGCGTATATATTTGCGACGCTGACGCTGGTTTACCTGAATGACGCCTTGCACGGACACTAACAATTTGTTACACGCCAACCATTAACCGAAAGGAAACTGACTGATGGAACCGACTCAAATGACCGACCTGACCATGCTGAAGGCGATTGGCGCCGGGATTGCCGCCTGCGGGATGATTGGCGCCGGGATTGGCCTTGGTTCGGTGTTCGGTAAGTTCTTCGAAGCCGTGGGCCGTCAACCGTCGGCCGAGCCGATCATGAAGACTTACTTGTTCATCGGCATGGCACTGGTGGAAGCCATTGCGCTGTTTGCGTTCGTGATTGCCGCGATGATCCTGTTCGTGCTCTAGTCTTCACTGCTTGGCGATAAAATGAATTTTCCTAGCGCTCCGCTCCGCACGTACCAGTTTGTACGCTTACGGTGCTCGCGCGGCGGAAAAATTCATTTTCTCATCCAACCATTGAAGACTCTTTAACAGCGAGGCATTTTCATGGAACTCTTCGTTCTTTCCTACCTGCAAAGCCAGTACTTCTGGACGGCCACCGCCTTCCTGCTGCTGCTGGTGGTGATGACCCGCGTGGTGGTGCCAGCGGTGCTGGCCACGTTGGATGCCCGTGCGGCGAAAATTGCGCGTGACCTCGATGCCGCCCGCACCACGCGGGAACAGGCCGAAGCCAGCTTGGCCGACTACACCGCCAAGATCGCCGCCGCCAAAAAAGAAGCCGCCGAGCTGTTGAGCCAAGCCCGCGCCGAGGCCGAAGCTCTGGCCAAGGCCCGCCTGGCGCAAGCCGACGAAGAACTGGCCCGCAAGACGGAAATCGCCAAGCAGCAGATTGACGCCAGTAAGGCCGAAGCTTTGCGGGCCGTGCGCGCTGAAGTGGCCAAAATGGCCGTGACGGTGGCCGAAAAGCTGGTCGGCCAGGCCGTGGATGCCAAGGTGGCCACCCAGCTGACCGACAAGGCGTTGGCCCAAGGGTTTGATGCCTAAGCGGGCGTTGTTGCCCTCTGCTCCCCGCTGCGGCGGGGAGTTTTTATGTTAGGTTATGACGATGTCACGCTCTGCCGACTTGCCGTTATTCCTCTGCATGAAGTGGGGGCGGCGTTACGGCGCCGCCTATGCCAACCGGCTCTATCAGGCGGTGGCCCGCGCCATGCACGGCCAGCCCTTTCAGCTGGTGTGCTTTACCGATGACCATACCGGCTTGCGGCCTGAAATCGATGCCCGGCCCTTGCCGCCGTTGCCCAATGTGCCGCCCCACTTGGCCAACAAGCCGTGGCGGAAGCTGAGCCTTTGGCGGGCCGATGTGGGGCCGGACTTGCTGGGGCGCGATGCCCTGGTGCTGGATTTGGACTTGGTGATTACCGGGGATTTGCGGCCGTTCTTTGCGCACGCGCCGGGCTGCCCGTTTGTGGTGTGGCGCAACCCCACCAAACCTACCAGTGGGGTGGGCAACACCAGCGTGTTCCGTTTCCGGGTGGGGCGCCATCCGGAAATTTGCGACCGCTTTACCGCCAACCCGGAGGGGGTGTGGAACCGGGAGTTCCGCATCGAGCAAGAGCTGATTGCCGCGCGCTTGGGCGATGGCACCGCCACCCGCACCACCGCGCTGAGTGCGGCGGCCAAGGCCGATCCGTTCTATGCCGGGCTGAACCTGATGCAGTTCTGGCCGGAGGGCTGGGTGGTGAGCTTTAAGGAAGATTTGCTGCCGGCTTGGCCCCAGCGGTTATGGCAATCGGTGCCGTTACCGCCGGCCGTGCGGGTGGTGGTCTTTCATGGCAAGCCCGACCCCGATGAAGCCTTGGCTGGCCGCTGGCCGGCGCCGTGGTACAAGCGGCTGTACAAAACAGTCCGCCCGGTGCGCTGGATTGCCGATTATTGGGGTGGCTGAGGCCAATTTTTATCTTGCCAATGTTCTGCTGGTTTGCAAGACTGAATACAGCAGAATCTATCAGTTTTCTCTCGCGCCTTGAGGAGGTTTTCATGGCGACTCTGACTTTGACTTCGGCAATGGTCGGAATGGCTGTAACCGTGACGGTTGAGGCAGACGATGACCTCATCAGCCTCACCGATACTGCCCCGCTGGTGCGTTTCATTGCCTGTAACTGGGCGCACAACGGTGGTTTTGGGGTGGATAATTCTCCCGCCGCATGGGTGCCGGTGTATGGGCAGGAGGCGCAGGCCTACTTCTGGCTCTATGTGGATGACATGGCCAATCCGCAGTATGCCAGGCTTTACCCCAACGATGATTCGGTGGAACCGCCCGCAGAGTGGGGACTGGTGTTCTTCTCCGCTGCGGCCTTCATCAGCAACGTGATCGAATCAGCGATCAGGTGTGAGGCAGAGCTGTTTGCCGAAATGGACGAGGAAACCCGGTTGCACTGGCTTTCCGAGTTTCTGGTGGAAGCAGAACCGTGGGGCAAGCTGTTCGCCAACCTCAAGCCTTCCGGTGATGAAGAACCAGTCTATGTTGAGGTGGCCCTCATCGATGGCTCCGTGCTGTTCATCACACCCAACGGCACATCACTGGTACGGCCGAGCAACAGCGTTGACCGGCTGGTTCCGCGGGGCCTGACGCGCGACACGCAACTGGAAAGCGTGCCGGATGACGCTTACTACCGGGCCTAAAGCCCTTGACCCATTGGGGCAGTCCCTTGCAATAAGGGACTGCCCCATTTTTTTAGTGGCCGTGTGAGATATGTCGTGGTGCTAAAAGCCTGGCAGCGGCTTGCCGTTTGGGTCGGCCAGCAGGTGAACATGCAGGTGGGGGACTTCCTGTTCGGTACCACAGTTGGTAATTAAGCGGCAGCCTGGAACGTTCAACGTTTCAACTACCTTGGCAACCGATTGCCAGAAATTACCCAATTCACTGGCGCTTGCCTCAGCAGCAGATTGTGCGCTGCTTAAATGATGCTTGATGATCACAATTACATGCACAGGGGCCTTGGGGGCGATGTCATGGAACGCCAGCACGTGGTCATCTTCATACACCTTGCGGCAAGGGATTTCTCCGCGCAGAATTTTGCCAAAGACGGTGGGGTTTTCAGCCAAGGAATAACGCATGGCCCAATGCTAAAGCACTTGAGCCGCTCTGCAAAGCAAAAAGCCGCGCTTACGCGCTGGCGGCCAGTTTGGGCGGGGTAGAGGGGGCGGCGGCGGTGCTGCCGGGTGCGGCCACCACGTTGCTGGCTGGTTGCAGGCTGGCAAAGCCCTGGCGCAGTTGGCGCAGGTTGGCCACCACCGCGTCGCAGAGGGCGGGATCGTTGTCAAAGTCGATTTTCAGCAGCTGGGTCAACAGCCCGCCAAAGATGCGGATTAGCCGCACTGCGGCTTCGCCCTGGCGCTCATCCTGCTGCGAGAGCAAGAAGGTGATGATCTCCACCGTGCGTCGGTTGGCATTGTAACGGGCCTGAATGTCGCGGCGCAGAATCGCATCCTTGGCTTGCAGGGTAAATTTAATGGCGCCGTCCAACAGCAGCAGTACGGCCTGGGTGGGCGAGGCCTGCTCCAGCTGGCGTTGCAGGTAAGCGTTAGCCGGTGAGGTAGGGGGCTGGCTCATCGGTTAGTTGCCTTGGTTGTTGCTGTTGATGTAGTTTTGGATGGTGTTGCGCAGGTTCTCCAGCTGCGAGAGCGCCGTTTCCATCCGCACAAACTTGGCTTCCAGCGTTTGGCGCAACACCGTCAGGCGGGTGTCGATCACCTCGATGCGGTCGGTGTAGTCGGTGTTCTGTTGGTTAATCTGGCTGATCGCGGTATCGAGCGACCCAATCCCGGCCCGTGATTGGTCGTTGAAGAAATCGTAAAACTGGTCGGCAATCCCGCGCTGGATGGTGATGCTGATGTCGTTCACCGGCCCCAAGGAGGCAGCGCCGGCAAAGAAGACATTCAGCCCTTCACTGTTGCCTAGTCGGCTGGTGATGCTTTGGCCGGCGTACACGGCGGTGCCGTCATTGGTGCCGCCCGCACCGCTGCCTGCGGTGGTGCGGAAATTGGCGCTGGTGATGTTGCCGCCGGCATCGGTGCCGGCCAGATTAAGGTAGTAGGTGCCGCTTTGGGTTTTGGCGGTGCGGTTGACCACGGTCAGGCGGCTGTCGTTGGTGCTGCTGGTGAAGCCAAACAATTTGCGCACTTCACCCACGTTGCTGAGCAAGCGGTTGTCCAGGGTGGCATCGTTCACCTGCAGCTTGTAGTCGGCGCCCATGGTGATCCCCAGTTGGCCGAGGCTGCGGAAGCCGTCGGCGTTGGCATCCATGGTGTTGCTGACCAAGAGGCCCATTCGGCCGACAATATCGCGCAGGCGTTGGTCGTAGGCCAACGGGCCCAATTCGTTATCGTCCACCTTGCCATCGTCGTTGCGGTCGGCGGCGGTGCGTTGGTTGTTGTAGTAGTCGCGCAGGTCATTGTAGGCCTTCACAAAGTCGGCCAACGCGGTTTTGATGCTGTTGAGGTCGGGCTCGATCTTGAGCGTAATCTCGGTGTTGGGTTCGGCCTTCAAGAGGTTCAGGGTTACGCCGGTCAGCACATCGCTCACTGCATTGGTGCTGCGGGTGATGCCGGTCACGCCGTTCACATCCAGAATGGCATCCTGCGCGGCGGTGAGTTGGGTTTTGATGGCCCCCGCGCCGGTGGTGAGCCCCAAGGCAGCAGGAATGCTGTTGCTGCCGCCAAAGGTGACTTGGTTGGCGACCCCGGTTTGGCTGCTGGTCAGCACCAGGTAGTTGGTGGTGGCAGATGCACTGACAATGGTGGCGTTCACGCCCGCACCCGCGGTGTTAATTGCGGCGCGCAAATCCTGCAGGGTGTCGGTGGCTGAAACGGTGATGGTCTTGCCGTTGAGTGTAAAACTGCCGGTGGGAATCCCCAGCGAGCTGAGCGAAGCGGAAGTGGAACTTAAGGCATCGCCGCGGATTTGCTGGGCTTTGGCAACCTGCTGAATCTTGATGGTATGCGTGCCATTTTGTGCGGTAGGGCCAATGCTGGTCAGCAGCAGGCTGTTGATGTCGCTCGGCACGAAGCCGCTGGGGGCCCCGGTGGCCGCTACCGTGGTGCCGCTGGCGGTTTTGTTGTTGAAGACGTCCACCGAGCTGCCCGGCGCGCTGCGCAGCTTATCGAGGCTGCTGGTGAGGCTGGCGGTAAAGCCCTTCAGTTCCTTGTAGGCGCTGACCAAGGTGTTGTTGTTGGTGATTTTGGTTTCCAAACGCACGGCCGGTTGGCGGCGGGCGGCCACTTGGGCGTCGATGATCGCTTTGCTATCAATATTGGAGCTGAAGCCGGAAATCTTGATCTTGCCATCGTTCCCGACCGAGATCCCGTTGGCGTTGATAATGCTGTTGGCCATGGCGTCGTGCCTTTTGCTCCTTAAAACCGTGCTGGCGTACGGCTACCTGCCGCCACCGGTTGTGACTGTATTGGGCCACGCCCAAGCCGGCCTGACAAGGCCGCTTGCTGGGCGCGTAGGCGGCTAAACCTGACCATCCACCACCACGCCGGTGCGTTGCTGTTGGCTGGCAAAAAGCCCTAAAACCGCGCTTTCCGAGTAACCGCGGACCACCCGGCCGCCCCCTTGTTCGCGCACCTGCACGGCCGGTGCCGTAGTTTCGCTTCGGACGGGGGCCTGTGGGGCGGTTGCCACTTCCAGGCCCTCATGGTGCAACCATTGGCCCAAATGCCCGGCCACTTGGCGGACGGCTTGTTGCAGCGCGGGGGCCAGCGCAAAGCCTTGGGGCAGAGTGGCTGGTTGCCAAGCACGGCTGGTACTGCCCGCCGCTGTGGTGGGGGATTCCTGCACTTCGGCCAAGGCGGCGGCGGCGGCTTGGCGGGCCAAATCCACGGCTAGTGAAGGTTTTTGCGGCTTACTCATGGTCTGCTTCCTTAACCGTTCCGCAGCAGATCGAGCAAAATATTGGGCAACTGGTTAGCTCGGCTGAGCATTGCCACCCCGGCTTCCAACAAGGCCTGATTTTGCGTGTAGGTGGAAATTTCCTGGCTGATGTCGGCATCCAGCAGCGAACTGCGGGCCGCCTCGTTGTTCTCCGTCACCACCCCCAGATTTTGGTTGATTTGCTCAAGCCGCAATTGTTGTGCGCCCACGGTGGCGCGCCCTTGGTTGAGCACTTGCAGGGCGTTGGTGATGGTGGTGATGCTGGCGTCGGCATCGATGGCGGTGGTGATGTTGGCGGTGCTGAGGCCCAGCGCCGTTAGGCTCATGGCGGGAATGTCGACCCGCAGCAAATCCTGCCCCACCGTAATGCCCAAGCCGATTTTGTAGGTGAGGCGGGTGGCGGCATTGTCGTTCACATAATCACTCCCCACCAGCCCGGTGCCCACTCCCAACGTAAGCGTGCCGCCGGTGGTGCCGGTGGTGGCCACCGTGGTGGTGGTGTAGGTGCCCACCAAGCTGCTGCCGATGGCGGGGGGTTGGAGGTCGGCATAGATTTCCACCGTATTCGGGCCCGCGGCGAGGAGGTTGGCGCTGGCCGCCCCGCTGGCACCCAAGGCGCCGCCGTTGACGCGGTAGGAAATGCCGGCCAACGCGCCGAATTGCACGGTGGCGCCGTTGGAGGTGATGGGCAGGGTTAAATCGCCTGTGGTGGCATTGTAGCCGCCCGCCAAGGCGTTCAGCGCTGCCGCCACATCCTGCG
Source organism: Alphaproteobacteria bacterium (assembly GCA_020249005.1). Lineage (GTDB taxonomy): Bacteria > Pseudomonadota > Alphaproteobacteria > UBA2136 > UBA6156 > JADCGN01. The sequence continues at coordinate 40 of JADCGN010000046.1, read as the reverse complement.
GCACGTTGGCGGTGGTGGCTGCGTAGGTGCCGCCCGAGAT
>JADCGN010000045.1 GCA_020249005.1 Alphaproteobacteria bacterium | reverse complement strand
GGACCCCCCGCCCAATTTTCAGTTCGCGCCGAATTTGCTCAACCTGTTCCGGCTTAATGGTGGCCGGGTTCAAGTGGGTTACGTTCACCCCCCGCGGCGCGATCACAATTTTATGGGGCGGCACATGATAGGTTTTTGCCAAGTGCGCCGCGGTAAATTTGCTGTTGGCGATGACGACAGGGCCCGCCACCATCACACTGTTGTAAAAACGCTTCAACCAACCGCCCTTCGTGCTATAAATACCATGGAACGTCGTGACGAAGGGAATGCCGCACCACCACGCGGCTGCCCGCGCTGGCCAGGCGCAGGCGCGTGAACGGGCGTGCACCAGGGCAATCCGTTCCTGCTGAATCAGTTCGACCAAACGCCAAATCATCCACAGGCCCACCAAAGGGTTCTTGCTGGCAAGCGGGAGCGGGTGAAAAACCGCGCCGGTTTTTTTTAGGTCCAATTCGCGCGGGCCGCGGGCGGCGGCCACGTGCGCACGGAAATCGAGCCCCTCGTGCGGCCGCTTGAGGTAGCGCGCCATCGCCAAGGTGCTCTCTTCCACCCCCCCGTCCTTCAATTGAGGGAGCACTTGGAGAATCGCCCGCGGCTGACCCGCCTGCCCCCCCCCATTCAATGCCACTGGAGATTGCTCAACATTCACACGCATAACGGCACCATAGCGGGTGATGCGCACCCCGCCAACCCGCAGCCGCCTTGAATTTGCGCATTGCAGGTAAATATTTATTTATTTTATCCAGGTTTCACACTCAAGAGAGCTTGGGGGGCTAAATCGGAGGGCGCAAAAGGGGGTGGGAATGTGGCTTGAGGATGGATGAGATAACACCCAGACTTTTCCACATCTTTCCCCCCATTTGGCGGGTGCCGTAGGACACCTTTTACCACTTATATTGCATACATTGAATAGGCCTTATCCCCATGGACACGGCTTTATGTTTCACGTCTTTTGACGTTCTTGCCGCTGCGCTGCCAATGCCACATTCGCGGGCGCGATCGCCAAGTGGCCCCTTTACCCATGGTCGCAGATTTGTCAGGCTGTTGAGTGAAGCTCTGCTTCGAAACAACAAAAAGCGTTTTAACCTCCTTAATTCATAGAAAAATCTGGATTGTTTGCCGGCGCCGTTGGGCTGCTGAAACCCCTGAGCTGCGCCTCAGGCTGGCCGTCTTGGCCAGAGATCTTCTCCCCAGAATGCCAAGAAAAACAAAGCATCGGGTTAGCCAGAGAAGCCTCCTTGCGAATTTTTGCATTATCAGAACCGCCCTTGGGCGGCCCGCAGAACTGTTTTAACGCGCCGAAGCGGCGCACCAATTGTGTATCTGTGCGGGCTTCCCCAAGTAGCGGTAGCGTTGGCTAAATCGGCGTTATTTTCAGGTAAAAAATTGGTGGGGTTCGGCACTAAGAAACGGTTTTCTTAAGCCGTCCGATGGATTGTTCAAGAAACAAGCAAAATGCGTTTACGGCGGTCTCATGCGTTTAAGTACGACCGGCGCTGATTGGCAGGTTGTTGGTGTTATTGACCCAAGGTGATGGTGGCCACCGCGGCCCCCAGCGGCGGCAATTCAAGATCGGCCAACCAGACCTGACACCCCAACGCGGTCAGCTCGGTCAGCAGCGCACTGCGCCGGGTGGCATCCAAGTGGGCGGCGAACTCATCAATCAATACCAAGGGGGCGGCGTCACGTTGGGCGGTAATGGCTCGTACATGGCCTTGCAGCCAGGTGAGCAACGCCCGCTTGTGTTGCCCGCTGCTGGCCTGCCCTAGGGGTACGGGCCCCTGCTCCACTTGCAAGGTGCCGTGCAGCTCCAGCGTGTTCGGCCCGGCGTGGGTGCGGTTCAGCCGCGCATCAATCTCCCGGCTGCGGGCAAACTTGCCCTGCAGCGCGGCGACAGGGTCAGCCGTGTTTAATACCTCCAAGGCCGTACCCTGCAACGCGAACGCGAGGTTGGGCAAATACGGTTGAAGGGCGGCCAGGTAGGCCAAGCGGCCCTGCAGCAAGCGCACGCCCCACTCGGCGGCCAGGCGTTCCTCGGCTTCCAACCAATCGGCATGCGGGTGCGGGTGGGCCAAAATCTTCAACCGCGCTTGCCGATGCTGCCGGTACCGCGCCACCGCCTGCGCGTGGCTAGGCAACAGGGCGGTCGCCGCCTCATCCAACCAGCGGCGGCGGCCGTCGGGAGGGCCGCCGAAGAGAAAATCGGTTTGCGGGGTAAGGCACACCACACTGCCCAAGGTGGCCAGGTCTTCCGCCGCCAGCGGCTGGCCATCGGCAACAATGGTGCGCATACCCGCCTTAAACTCTTGCGCCACCGTGGTGCCATTGGCCAAGGCGGCGAACCAGCCCCACTGCTTGCCCCCGTTGGGCACATGAGCTTTGAGGTCGGCGCCGCTTAAGCCGCGCCCGGGCGCCAGCAGGGCCAAGGCTTCCAACACGCTGGTTTTGCCGCTGCCGTTGGGGCCCAACACGCCCACCACGTTGGCCTGCGGCGGCACGTTCAGCACCAAGGCCGGGTGGCACCGAAAGGGCAGCAGTTTAAGCGTTTGAATGCGCACGAGGCCCTTTTACAGTGCGCACGGCAGCGGCGCAATGCCTTGCCCCCTCGCTGGCTTTTGGGCACCCTGCCGGACATGAAATTACGCACAGGAACCGTGGTGGTGTTGGGTGCAGCCGTGCTGGCGCTGCTTACATTGGCAACCGCTGGCTGGGGGCGCTACCTGGCCCAGCCGGGGCCCCTGCAAGCGCCCGCGATGGTGGTGATTGACAACGGCAACGGACCGCGTACGATTGCCGCCAAACTGCAGCGAGCGGGGGTAATTGACCACCCCGAAGCCTTTGTGCTGGCGGTGCGCCTGTTGGGGCTGGCCGGTACCTTGCAAGCCGGTGAATATTCCTTCGACCCGGGCATTTCGCTGCGCGCCACCATCAACAAATTGGCGCTGGGCGATACCCAAAACCGTGCCGTCACCATTCCCGAAGGCTTTACCGTGGCCCAAGTGTTGGCCCGGCTGGAAGCCGACCAAGGCCTGAGCGGCAAGATTGAACAACGCCCGGCCGAAGGCACGCTGTTCCCCGATACTTACGCCTTCCGCTTTGGCGTGAAGCGGCAAGACTTGCTCGGCACCATGAGCGAACGGATGGCCGAAGAGCTGGCCGCCGCCTGGGCCAGCCGCACCCCAGGGTTGCCGCTGAACAGCCCGGAAGAGCTGCTCATCTTGGCCAGCATCGTGCAGAAGGAAGCCGCCAATGATGCCGAGATGCCGCAAATCGCCGGGGTGTTCGTGAACCGCCTCAACCGCAAGATGAAGCTGCAGAGCGACCCGACCGTAATTTACGGCGCCAACTTCGACGGCAACATCCGCAAAAAGGATTTAAGCGAGCCGCATCCTTTTAATACGTATGTCTACGCGGGGCTGCCCCCCACCCCGATCGCCAACCCCGGCCGTGCGGCCTTGCGTGCCGCGGCGCAACCGGCCACCACGCCGGCGCTGTTCTTCGTGGCCGACCCTTCCCGCACCCACCACCTGTTTGCCGAAAGCTACGCCGAGCACCAACGCAACGTGCAGCGCTACTGGCGCACCGTGCAGGCCGAACAACAAATGATTGAACGCCAGCAGATTGAAAAGGGCGGCAAAACCAAGTAGAAGGCAACATGGAACGGACCCCTCTGTTGATTACCGTGACCGGGCCCAGCGGCACCGGCAAGGATGCGGTGATTGCCGCGCTGACCGCGATGGAGCCTACCATCCGGCGTTTCCCCACCGCCACCACCCGCAGCCCCCGCCCGGGCGAAGTGGATGGCGTGCACTATCACTTTTTGGCCCGTGCCGCGTTTGAGCGCCGCTTGGCCGCCGGGGAGTTCTTGGAGCACAACCCCAATTATCATACCAACCTGTACGGGACGCTGCGCAGCGTGGTGGAAGGGGTGTGGGCCGATGGTTGCGATGCAATTTCTGACATTAACATCCATGGGGTACGGGCCTTCCGCGAACAGCTGGGCCGCCGCCATTTTGCGGTACTGCTGCTGCCGCCCTCGCGCGACCGTTTGGCCGCCCGCCTGACCCAACGCAACCCGGCGCTGGCCGAAGAAGGCGCCAAGCGCCTGGCCGCGATGGAAGCCGATTTTGCTCACCTGCACGACCCGCACCACGTCTTCACCAACCCCGACATGGTGGGCAGCCGCTTGGGCGATTACGATGCGGTGTTCACCAACGACGACTTGGAAGTGACCACCTACGCCGTGCACGCCCGCATTCTGCAGGAACGCGCGGCCCGGATTGCCTAAAAATCGGGCAACACAGCTGCCACAGGGGCGTGGCCCAACTGGGGCCTTGTGGCAGATGAAGAATTGGCACCCGGCGGCCTGCTGAGTAAGGTTAGACTATGAAACTCTGGTGGCTCTTGGCCTTGGTCCCCCTGGCGGCATGCAGCAGCACGCCGGCCAAGCGGAATCTTTCCGACGCCCAATGCATGGGGATGGCCAGCGCGCTGCAAACCCTGCAGCGGGGCGACCCACTCCCCCGCGTGCAGGAAGTGTTGGGCAAGCCTTCGCGCAGCTACCGGGTGGTGAGCGGTCTCGGCCGCCGCGCCGACGTGCTGGAGTACGATACCGGCCGCACCCCCTGCGCCAGCTATCTGCTCGATGCGCCGCAGAAGTTGGTCCTCCAATTCGATGAACAGGGTGGGTTGAAGAGCTATGGCCGGACCAAGTTCCTGCCCGTGCAGGGTGCCAGCACCGTACGCACAGGGGGCGTGGGTGGCTACTAAACCAACACCCGTGGCCACCCACACGGCACTGCTGGGGGTGGCGGTGCTGCTGGCCGGTTGCAGCAGCTTGCTTGGGCCGTTTGCCGGCAGTTACCGCTTCAAGCAACAAAGTGCCGCCCAAGGCTGCCCACCCAGCGCGGTGGAACGGATTACCCAAACGCGCGCGCGGCTGAACCTGCTGCAACCGGGGGTAACGCCCGCCAAGGAACTCAAGTTTTTGGGTAAGCCGATCCGCACCATGGTGTTGGCCCGGGCCGGGCAGGAAGATTTGTTGGTCAACTTCTACCCGCTTGGCGTGGAAAGCTGCGGCTGGGTGGCCGACAGCCCCAACTACCTGCCGGTGGTCACCCAACACCGCCGCGGCGGCGTGCTGCTGGGCTACGGGATGGAAACCTTGATGACGCTGCACGCCCAAGGCTGGGAACTTGGCACCCGCCGCACCACCGCGCGGGGCCTGTGGCGGCAAGGATCGGCCGGGGAGTTTACGCCCACCCCTTGGCCCTGGCAGAGCTACGGCTACCGTTATTTGCCGCGCCGTTAATTCTCTGGATTGGGCAGCTTGACGAGTGCCCATGCTTTGGGCATAACGGCGCCAACGACGGAATAACCCCATCCCCAGCAGGAGATTAGCCTTATGACCACCGAGCGCACCCTCAGCATCATCAAACCCGATGCCGTAAAAAAGAACGTGTTGGGGCAAATCCTCAAGCGCTTTGAGGACGCGGGCCTGCGCGTGGTGGCGCTGAAAAAGGTTTACTTAAACGAGCAGACTGCCGGTGAATTCTACGCCGAGCACAAAGAGCGCCCGTTCTTTGGCGAGCTGGTGGGCTTTATGACCAGCGGCCCCTGCTACCCGCTGGTGCTGGAAGGCGCAGGCGCGATTTTAAAGAACCGCGAACTGATGGGCGCCACCAACCCGACCAAGGCCGAGCCGGGCACCATCCGCCACGACTTTGCCCTGCCCTGCACCGACCTTAGCGCCAACGCCGTGCACGGCAGCGACAGCCCTGAAAGCGCCAAGCGGGAAATTGGGTTTTTCTTCTCGGCTGCAGAATTGGCGTAAAGGATACCGTCATTGCGAGGAGAGCCCCTGCTGAACAGGGGCTTTCTTTTATCCCGACGAAGCAATCGGGTTGGACTTGGCTTCTTTCACCCGATTGCTTCGTCGATTATATTCATTGTCCTGCGCGATACTCTTTCTCTCCTCGCAATGACGACGTTCTTTAGCTCCCCTTCACCCGTTCATACCCCGCCAAGGCGGCGGCACGGGCGGCTTCGTGGTTCACGATGGGGTGCGGGTAGGTTTGTCCGAGCGTGACGTCGGCCGCTTTTAGCACCAAGGCCGGAGCAGCCCACGGTTGCTGTAAAAATTCGTTGGGCAGCGCCGCCAATTCAGGGCAGTACTGGCGCGTGTAGGCGCCTTCGGGGTCAAACTTCTCGCCCTGGCCGATCGGGTTGAAGATACGGAAGTAGGGGGCCGCATCGGCACCGCTGCCCGCCACCCATTGCCAGCTGGCGGCGTTGTTGGCGGCATCGGCGTCGCAGAGTGTCTCCCAAAACCAGGCCTCGCCGTGCTGCCAATGGATGCGTAAGTGTTTGATGAGGAAGCTCGCCACCACCATGCGCACGCGGTTGTGTAGCCACCCCGTTTGCCACAGTTCGCGCATCCCAGCATCCACGAACGGGTAGCCGGTTTGGCCGCGTTGCCAGGCGGTAAGATCGGCGGCGGCGACCGGGTCGGTCGCCGGGTCGCGCCAGGGGTAGTTGTCGAACCCCGTTTTCCAGTTTTGGGTGGGCAGCGTAGGGTAATGGTACAGCAGATGGTGGGCGAACTCGCGCCAGCCCAGCTCACTTAAAAATTTATCGGCATCGGCGCGCAGCCCTGGGTTGGCGGCGGCGCGCGCGTTGGCCAGCTGGGCCAAACGCCGCACCGAGATTTCGCCAAAGTGAATGGCGGGCGAGAGGCGGCTAACATGCGGCAGATCGGGCCGGTTGCGCAGCTCGCCGTAGCCCTTGAGGCCAACCGTGAGAAATTCTTCGGCACGGGCCTGCGTCCCGGCTTCGCCCGGTTGCCAAAATTTTTCCCAGCCGTTGGCCCAATTGGGCTTGGTGGGCAGCAGCCGAAAATGCGCCAGGTCTTTGCCGCCCGACAGCGTTTGCCATTGCACGGTGGGCGCAGGCTGTGGCGCTTCCCAACCATGGGCCAGCACGCGCTTCCAAAACGGCGTGAACACCTTCATCGGCGCCCCTTCGTTGTTGGTGATGTCCCAGGGCTCGCGCAAACAATTCCCCGGAACGCTGTGGGCAGCAATCCCGGCCCGTTCCAAGGCCTCTTTCACCGCCTTGCTCTGGCGGATTTCATCGGGCGCATAGCCGCGGGCCCACACCACGGCAGTGGCGCCCGCGGCCTTGGCCAGGCGCGGCAGCTCATCCGCCGCCAAGCCCGTAGTGAGGTGCAAAGGGACTTGTTGCTGGAAGGCGGCCAGGCTGTGGTGCAGCCACCATTGGCTGGCACCGCCCAGCGGGCGCAGGGTTAAGTCGCGCACCACCACCACCGGCACCACCGGCCCGCGTGCCGCGGCCCAGGTTAGCGCAGGATTGTCATCGGTGCGCAGGTCATGGCGTACCCACCACAACGTTGGCGTGGGTGTGCTCATCGGCCGTTCCTCCGCGCCTCTAACCAGGTTTGCAGCAACAACGCGGCCGCGGCGCTATCCACCTGGCCAACACTTTCGGCCTTGCTGGCGCGGGTTTGGCGGCTGCCTGCCAGGCGCTGTTCAAAAAACGCGGCTTCGGCGGCGTGGCTGGTCAGGCGCTCGTCCATCAGCGCCACAGGCAGGTTGAGTTCCTTGGCAATCAGTGCGGCCAGGTCGGCGACGCTCTGCACTTCCTTGCCCGCGGCGCCACTCATGTGGCGCGGTTCACCCAGCACCACGCCGGCGGGAGCCAAGGCCACAATCCCCGCCTTCAGCTCCTGCCAACGCCGCGGCAACGGGGTTTTGGGCAGTGCCGTGGTCTGGGCACTGTCGCTGAGTGCCACGCCCACGCGTTTAGCGCCAACATCCAGCCCCAAGACCCGCCCGCTGGGCGGGATGGGTGGCTGATGCGGCTTGTAAAAATCCATGTCTTGGCTTAGGCTGCGCCGGTTCAATCGTCAAGGGTGAGAGGGGAAAACTGACCGATGGCCGAGATATCCGATGCCGAACTGCAAAAACTGGCCACTCTTTCCCGGCTGCGTTTTGAGGGCTCAACATTAGATGGCTTTCGCACCCAGTTTGACAATATTTTATGGCTTATTAGCCAACTCAAAGAGCTAAATACCGAAGGTGTCCCCCCCCTTACTAGCACTGCTAACCTACCGTCTACACCAGAACGTGAGGATAAAGTAACCTCTTCTAATAATCGCGAAGCCCTACAAAAATCTGCTGTAAAAGCCGAGCATGGGTTTTATGTAGTTCCTAAGGTTGTGGAGTAGAAAATGTCTCGCGCTATTGTTACCCTTTCTGCAACCCAAGCCTTGAGCAAACTCCGGAGTAAGGAAATTTCGGCCACTGAACTAACGAAAGCGGTACTTGAACGAGCCAAACAGGTTCAAGTATTAAACCTTTTTCTGGAAATCACCGAAGCCAAGGCGCTGGAGCAGGCCGCGGCCGCCGATGCCGCCTATGCGGCTGGGAATGCTGGGACACTGGCCGGGCTGCCGCTGGGGATTAAAGACCTGTTCTGTACGGCTGGGATTAAAACCACTGCCGCCAGCAAGATGTTGGCGCCGTTTGTGCCCGCCTATGAAAGCACCGTCACCGCCAAGCTGTGGGCCGCGGGCGCGGTGAATGTGGGCAAGCTGAACATGGATGAGTTCGCCATGGGCGGGAGTGGAGAAAACAGCGCCTTCGGGCCCACCCGCAACCCGTGGGATGCGTCGCGCGTGCCGGGCGGGAGTTCCAGCGGCAGCGCGGCGGCGGTGGCGGCCTACGCCTGCTTTGGTGCGACAGGGTCCGACACCGGTGGCAGCATCCGCCAACCCGCCAGCTTTACCGGGACGGTGGGGATCAAGCCCACTTACGGCCGTTGCTCGCGCTTCGGTATGGTGGCCTTTGCCAGCAGTTTGGACCAAGCCGGAGTATTTGCACGCACCACCGCAGACGCCGCGCTGCTGCTACAAACGATTGCCGGGCATGACCCCAATGATTCGACCAGCGCGCCGCTCGCGGTACCGAACTGGGTGGGTGAGCTGGGTCAGGCCAACCTGAAAGGCCTCAAAATTGGCTTGCCAAAGGAATATTTCATCGACGCGCTGAACCCCGTGATTAAAGACGCCGTGATGGCCGCGGCCAAACGCTTTGCAGCCGAAGGCGCCGAGTTGGTGGACGTTTCCCTGCCCAGCACGCCCTACGCCGTGGCCGCATACTACATCGTGGCGCCTGCCGAAGCGGCCAGCAACCTGGCGCGCTACGACGGCATGCGTTACGGCCTGCGGGTGGAAGGCAACGGCTTGATCGAGACCTACATCAACAGCCGCACCGCCGGGTTTGGCGATGAGGTGAAGCGCCGCATCATGGTGGGCAACTACGCGCTCTCTTCCGGCTACTACGACGCCTACTACACCAAGGCGATGCAGGTGCGCACGCTGATTGCCAATGAGTTTGACGCCGTGTTTAAGCAAGTGGATGTGCTGTTCTGCCCCACCGCGCCCAGCCTGCCGTTTAAGATCGGTGCCAAGGCGAATGACCCCGTCAGCCTGTACCTGGAAGATGCCTTCACGATTCCCGCCAGTATGGCTGGGCTGCCGGGGCTTTCCGTGCCCTGCGGCACGGCACACGAGGGTGACGTAACCTTGCCAATCGGCCTGCAAATGATTGGCCCCCGTTGGCAAGAAGGCCGCTTGCTGCAACTGGCCCAGGCGTGGGAACAGCTGCGCGGGACGTTTACGACACCTTTTAAAATTTACTAACAAAACGAAGGAGCGCCTCATGCACGTCGCCATCATCTCTGGTAGCCACCGTCCTGGTGGTGAGACTCACCACATTGCCGCTTGGTTCGCCGCCGAGCTGCAAAAAAGCGGCCACAGCAGCTACACGCTGAATCTGGCCGAAGCCAACCTGCCGCTGTGGGATGAGGGCATGTGGGGGATGGGCGAGACCGCGCCGATGTGGAAAGAAAAATGGGGCCCGATCAGCGCCGAACTGCAACAGGCCGAGGCCTTCATCATTCTCGCGCCCGAATACGCCGGCATGGTGCCCGCCACGCTGAAGAACTTCTTCCTCTTGGTCGGCGGCAAAGAGTGCGGCCACAAGCCCGCGCTGATTTGCGCGATCACCAGCAGCGGCACCAACGGCGCCTACCCGGTCAGCGAACTGCGCGCCAGCAGCTACAAGAACTGCAAGATTGCCTATCTGCCCGAGCACCTGATTTTCCGCCATGCTGGGGAAATTCTGAAGGCTGAGGTGAAACCCGAATTCCAAAGCAACGATGCCTACATGCAAGAGCGCGCGCGTTGGTGCCTGCAGCTGCTGGCGGGTTACGCCACCGGGCTGAATGCGGTGCGGGCCAGCGGCCTCAGCCACCACGAAAAATTTCCGTTCGGGATGTAGCTGAAAGTGACGATCATGCCCAAGCCCACACCAAAAGCCACCCCAACCCCCAACAGCTGGGCCGCCCTCATCTTCCAGCTGTACCTGGCGTTGGTGTGCAGCTTTAGCCTGGCGGTGGGCGTGTTCAGCGCTGGCGGCTTGCTGACTGGGGCGCTCGATTTGGCCATCCCGCCCCGCCCCATGGTGAGTGAAACCCGCTGGGATGATACTGCCCGGCGTGACGTACCACGCCCGGCCGAGGAGATTGCCCGCGACCAAGCCCAACAGGTGGCCGACCAAGCCTTCAACACCCGGCGTGAGATGGCCCACAGCCTGATTTACCTGGTGCTGGGGCTGACGGTGTTCGGGTTTCATTGGCGCCTGTTTAAGGCCCGTAAGGAGTAAGCGACGGCATGACCACGACCACCCCCCTGCCCCATGGCTATGAGTATGTGATTGGCCTGGAAGTTCACGCCCAGGTCACCACCCAGAGCAAGCTGTTTAGCGGCAGCGCCACGGCGTTTGGCGCCGAGCCCAACACCCAGGCCAACGCGATTGACTTGGGCATGCCCGGCATGCTGCCGGTGTTGAACACCGGCGCGGTGGAAGCCGGGATTAAGCTCGGGCTCGCGATTGACGCCACGGTGGCCGAACGTAGCGTGTTCGCGCGCAAGAACTATTACTACCCCGACTTGCCGAAAGGGTATCAAATCAGCCAGTACGACCAACCGATCGTGCAGCACGGCAAAATCGAAATTGACGTGCCCGGCGCGGGCAAGCGCGTGATCAACATCACCCGCATGCACCTGGAAGAGGATGCGGGCAAGAGCGTGCACGACCTTGGCGCGAATGTCAGCCACGTGGATTTGAATCGCGCCGGCGTGCCGCTGATGGAGATTGTCAGCGAGCCCGAGATCCGTACCCCGGAAGAAGCCGGGGCCTACATG
>JADCGN010000044.1 GCA_020249005.1 Alphaproteobacteria bacterium | reverse complement strand
GGCTGGTTCCTCTCAGGTGGATCGGTTGATAAATTCATTGGCGGAAGCGAGAGGATTGCCGCCAGCGGGCGGTTGATCAAGCTGAAAGGTCTTACCTGCACGCATCGCATGGTCAAACCGCACCTTATCATCCCCTTGGGTGCGCCAGACATACTCACCCGTCGGTATGCGGGCCGCCGCAAAGCACTCAATCGGCATACGCGGGTCATCCAAGCGATTAATGGTTTGTTCTGATTTAACTGCCTGTGCAATTCGCTCGGCAATGACCTGAAAAGGGCTCCCGCCTTTGCCAAGGATCCATATCATACCGGTTTTGCTGAGCCCCAGATTCTTGCCGATCTCGTTGTTATGCAGGTCCATATGTTTCGGGCAGGGTTTTGCGCTGGCGCCCATGATGGGGTGTTCCATCAAGGCCCCAATGATTTCGGACGCCAACTTGGCCACATCTGTTCTCATGGGCAGCCAAGGGAGGAGAACTTCAGCTTTCGCGACGTTGATTAGGCTCACCAACACGGCGTGACAGAAGGCGTGACGGAACGCATCCAGGTCATCATGATGCCCTGGCCCCAAAGTTTCTGTTTGGATGCCATAAATCCCTACGGCACGGCCCCAGTCGTTGGCCCATTCAAAAATGATGTCTTTCATACATTGAACTTCCTTATTGATGACAAAAAAGGCCCCGTTGGGCCTGTATGAGTTTGGTTGATTCAGAACTTCGTGTTTATCTCCTGCACCCAGTGTGGCTCAGGATAGATCCGCACCCAGGCTTCTTCCGCCGTAAAACACACCTGCGCGCTGGAGTCTTCGGGCTTAGCCGCAAACTCCAACTCCACCACATAGCCCTTGCCCCCTAGGGCTTGCCGATAAGTCCGCCCCCGCCAGAGGTTTTGAAACCCCTCGGTAAAGCGCCCAAAGAACGGTTGCAGCAGGTAGGGCCCTTGCGGTGTGGCAAAGAGCGGGTACGGATGATCAGCCCATGGGTCGGCCGCCGCAAGGCTGACGGGATGATGTGGGCCAAACACCTTTTGCAGTTCGGCATGATCACGGTAGTCCTGGCCTGCCCAGACTTCACACACCGCGTGCCACGCAAAGGGGGTTACCGCAGCCAAGGGTAACCGCTCCTCACCCCGATGAATGGCGGCCAGGATACTATCCTGCATGGCGAGGCTGTGCGCATCATCAATCAGCCGAATGTCCCACAGCACCCGGCCATACCATTGGCCATAATACAGCCACGGCAGCAACAGGATGCACGCCAACACGCGCACCCAGCGGCCACCCCACCAGGCCATGAGCCCCAGGATAAAGGCGCTCACGCCAAAGACCGTCAGCAGTACAGGCGCCCAGAGTTCCATTGTTCTATCCTAACAAAAAATCGCCATTGCTGGCGACTGTAATAAAATTTAGGATATTCTGTTCCGTTTATCAAGGTAAATATTGTTTATCAATGGTTTTATCCTTGGATTGTCCGACAAATTAAAGATCCAGGTTTTGCCCATACTTCTTCAAGGCAACTTTCCGCTGGCCATAATCCGGCATAATGGAGCCCAGCAAGCGCCAGAAATCAGGCGAATGGTTCTTATGCACCACATGGCAAAGCTCGTGGGCCACCACGTAATCGATCAGGGAAGACGGCACCATCATCACCCGCCAATTGAAGCGGAGGTTGTTGCGGTGGTCGCAGCTGGCCCAGCGTTTGGCCGGGTTGGTCACCATTATCTTGCCGGGAGCCACACGAAGCTTTTCGGACCATAAACGGATACCCAGCATGTTTTCTCAACCACCCTATCCCTCGCGGGTTCGAGCCGAAGACCGTCCGCAGGCCAATCCTGCGCGAACGCCCGCACGGCTGCAGGGTTTTGCATTTTATTACTAAAATATTAATTTATAATATAAAAATAACTGGCGGGGGCGAAAAGATTGGGGCTAAAGCCCCGAACCATGGCCCTCCGTGCCATGGTTTCGAACGGCGCAAGCGCGGGTTAGAATCCTGCGTCGTCTCCGTTTAAATGGACGAAGGGGCGCAAGGCCCCTTCGTCCATTTAAAACCATGGCGGAGGCGAGAGGATTCGAACCTCCGAGGGGTTTCCCCCAACCCGCTTTCCAGGCGAGCGCCTTAAACCACTCGGCCACGCCTCCGCATGGGCGGGTTATTGCAGAAAAGTTAGGGTAGGACAAGTACAAGAGTAGTTTAAGGCGCTGCGCATTCCGCCAATGGCGGATTCATCAAGTCCACCACTCGGCCACGCCTCCGCATGGGCGGGTTATTGCAGAAAAGTTAGGGTAGAACAAGTACAAGAGTGGTTTAAGACGCTGCGCATTCCGCCAACGGCGGATTCATCAAGTCCACCACTCGGCCACGCCTCCGCACGCGCGGGTTATTGCAGAAAGGCTGCGGTAGGACAAGAACGAGCGTGGTTTAAGGCGTCGCACGCGCCGCCCGTAACCGGCTGGAGGAATAGGGTCCCTGGGCATCGCCCACCAGCGGCATCACCACGGTGCTGAATGCGGGGTTGGCTTGCAACGTCGCCGGGTTGCCCTGGGCCCGGTGGCCAAAGTGGAAATTCTCCCCCACCACCACCACCTTAGCTCGCAGCCAGTCGACCAGGATTTCTTGCATAAACGCGGCAGGGCTTTGTTGGGCGCGCAGTGAATCGAACGGCACCACCGCCACGCCCTCTGCCCCGGCGGCCTGCAACACCGCCACCCGTTCGGGCAACGGTTGCAGTTGGGTAAAGGGTTCGTGGGGCCGCAGCACTTGCCGTGGATGCGGGTGGAAGGTGAGGGCCACCAAGGGCAAGCCGTTGGCCTGCGCCAGCTGTTGCGCGTGCTGCAGCAAAGCCCGATGCCCGGCGTGCACACCGTCAAAGTTGCCCAGCGCGGCGGCGCAGCCCTGCGGCAGGGGCAGCGGAGAGGGGAAGGTATGAAACCAAGCCATGACGGTCATCGGCCTTTACCATGCACAGCAGGGCTTGCCAATTGGTTGTAACCGTGGCAGAGGGCTTAGCGTGTGCCGGCGTGGCGGAACTGGTAGACGCGGCGGACTCAAAATCCGCAGCCTTCACGGGCGTGTGGGTTCGATTCCCTCCGCCGGCACCATTGATAACTCTCCCAACTTTGTACGGCGAAGGGGTCCTGCGGTTCCCTCCGCCGGCACCACTTGCTTACTCTCTCCTAAGACATTGCAGCAGAGAAACCCTGCAGTTCCCTCCCCAGCGTGGCTATGGTAAAGCTCTCAGCCATGCAAGGTCGCCACGCCATCCTGGCCGGGTTGTTCATCCTGGGCATCAGCCCGGCTCCCCAGGCGCAGACCTTGGCCGCGTTGGAAGCCCAGCTCGCCCGCACGCAAAGCCAGTTGCAGCGGGTGCAAACGCGGTTGGGGCAGGCCCAGCGTCAGGTGGGCGCGGTGCAGCAGCAAGCCCAAACTGCGGTGCAAGCCATGTTGCGCTTGCAGCAGTATCCGCCAACCTTTTGGCTGGCGCAGCGCGTGCACAGCGGCGCGGTGGGCAGCGACCAGTTATTGGGGATGATGGCGCAGCAGCAAGCCACCCAACTGGCCACACTGCAGCAACGCTACCGTACGCTGTTTAACCTATACGGCCAGGCGCAGGCCCAACAGCAAGCGTTGGCCGCCACGGTGCAAGCCATTCGCCAGCGCGAAAGCCGTAGCCAACGCCAGCAACGGGCACTGTTGGCAGAGTTGGGCCGGGATGCCAGCGCCTTGGCGATCAGCCTGCAACAGGCCTTAGGCGAGCCTCTGAACGCCGCCACTCTCCCGCCGGCCGCCGCCACCATGCCGACCCTGCAACACCCGGTGGCCAAGCCAACAGCGTCGGCCCTCTCAACGGCCGCGCGGATGCGGCAACGGCCATTGGTCGGGCGGGTGATTGTGGGCTTTCGGCAAGGGGAAGGGGCCGAACGGGAAGGGGTGGTGTTGGCCGCCGCCGCAGGCAGCCGGGTGGTTAGCCCGCTCACGGGCAAAGTGCTTTTTGCCGAAGGCTTCCGGCAATTTGGCGGCCTGGTGATTGTGGAAGGCGCCGACGGCCACGAGGAAGTGTTGGGCGGCTTGGGCGCGCTGAATGTGTTGGCCGGGCAGCCGGTCAAGGCGGGGCAACCGCTGGGTGAACTCGGCCCGCGTGGGCGATTGTATTGGGAAGTGCGGGTGCGCGGCGTGGCGCGCAACCCGCTCAGTGGCCTGGCGGCCCGCTAATGCCGCTTGCCCTGGCTGCCAAGCTTTGTTACGGATGGCGCTTAGGTGGGCGAGTAGCTCAGCGGTGAGAGCAGGGCACTCATAATGCCTTGGTCGCTGGTTCGAACCCAGCCTCGCCCACCATCTGGGTTCTATAACCCACCCTTACCACGCAGACAAAAGATTCCCGCCACGGCACTGCCCGCCGCCATCAGGGCGGGCAGCAGCTGTTCCAGCGTCAGGTCTTCACCCAACCCCAGGCTGGTCATCGGCAGCCAAGCCACTTCTTGCAGTTCGTGCACGCCTTCGATGACCAGGTGCAGGCCCATCAGAAACAACACCGCGCTGGTCACCAAAAACACCGGCCGCAACGGTAGGCGCAGGGCAAACTTACGAATGGCGAAATACAGCACCACCAGCACCGCGCTACCCACCAGCACCGCTTCCCAAATCGGCCACACCCAACCGCCGGCCTGGCTGGCCAAGGCCATCAGGAACAGCACGGTTTCGAGGCCCTCGCGGTAGATGGCCAAGAAGGCCAACAGTACCAGCGGCCACACCGTTTGGGTGGCCAGGGCGCGGGCGACTTTGTCTTTCAGGTACTTGGTCCAGATGGCCGGGTCTTGCCGGTAGTAGAGCCACCCGGAAACGTAAAAGACCAAGACCGCAGCGCCAAGCATAAATAGCCCTTCCACGCCGGCGTGGAGGTCGGCCACCTGCCAGTAGGTGACGGCCACCCATCCCGTGAGCACGCTCGCCACCAAGGCAGCAGCAGCCCCGCCATACAGTGCAGGCAGGCGCTGGGGTGCGTCAAGTTTGATGAGATAGAGACACAGCGCCGCAAAGATTAAAATGCTTTCCAGACCCTCCCGCAGCACCATAATCAGGGCTTGCAGAAAGGTGGGATTGGTCAAGCTGGTGATGAAATCCATGCGGGGTGCTTTCTCTCGATTCCACCTTAACAAGGGCCAACCAGAATTCAACCCTAAGAAAAGTAAGGGAAAGGCCCCCTTGCGGGGGCCTGAGATAAGGAAAGTGGCGGTTAGGCCTTCACCCCCATTTCTTCCAGCACACCTTGCACTTGCCCCTTCATTTCGGTGAAGGCGCTTTGCACTTCACTGGCGGCGCCGCTAACTTGGTCGGCGGCCACGCCGGTGTCGTTGGCCGCCTGTTCGATGCCGTTCATGTTCTCATCCACTTGCTGCACGCGGTGCGTGGCTTCACGCACGTTGTTGGCGATGGTTTTTGCCACCCCGCTTTGCTCTTCCACCGCGGCACTCACCGTGGTGGCATTGTCGCGGATGCGGTGAATCGCTTCCACCACCGCCTGCAGCGCCACCACGCTTTGTTCGCTCACATCCTGGATGTCGCGGATTTGGTCGCGGATTTCCACCGTGGCATTGCTGGTGTTGCTGGCAAGCTTTTTCACTTCATCGGCCACCACCGCGAAGCCGCGGCCGGCATCACCCGCGCGGGCGGCCTCAATTGCGGCGTTGAGCGCCAGCAAGTTGGTTTGCTCGGCCAGGTCGTTGATCAAGCCAACCACTTCGGTGATCTTCTTACTGGCTTGGCCCAAGCCCCGCACCACATCATCGGTACGTTGAGCTTTGGCCACCGCATCATCAATCAGCACGTTGGTTTCGCCGATGCTGCGCGAGATGTCGTTGATGCTGACGTTGAGCTCATCGATCGCCGTCGATACGCTGCTGACGTAGCCCGAGGCCTCGGCGCTGTTCTTGCGCACCACCACGCTTTGGGCACTGGTTTCCTCGCTGGCGGCAATCATGCCACTCACCGCTTCGCCCACTTCATTGGTGCTGCGGGCCACCTTTTCGGCGCTGACATTGAAGTGTTGTGCCAGGCTCTGGACCGGACGGGTCAGAACTTTGGACAGCCACCAACCGACCAAGATTATAACAATGCCCGAAATGATCAGTACGACCAAACCGATTAGCGCCTGCTGATAGATCCCAGCCATAAATTCGGCTTTGTCCATCCGCACGACCACCGACCAAGGCAGCATGACTTCGGGTTGAAGCGTGTCGAGCTTAAGGCCATGGCTGCCTTCACGGGCAATCTTAATCCCATTCACGCTGCCAATTGTGTCGTGACCATTGCTTCCCAGATATTCCACATTAAGTTGGCCATGGTTGTGGATGGCTTCCTTGGCCTTGACGAGTAGACTGTCGGGAATTTTTTCTCCAAGCTTCTTTGGTAAACGCAGGGGTTGTGTAAGGAAAGTGCCATTTTCATCGGTGAGGTAAGCATCGGCCGTTTCCCCAAGACCTTTTGCACTTTCCATAAAATCCGTCACTTTATTGACGGGAATTTGGAGGGCCAAAGCGCCAATGGTTTTACCATTCACCACCAAGGGCGTGGCCACGAACGCGGCTGGATCGTTGTAGCTTGGCAGATACGGAGCAAAGTCAGACATAAATGACTTCTCAGGGTCATTCGAGGCTAAGGCTTTGCGCACAATCCCACTAAAGTTCGTGTTCGCCAACGGTCCTTGCTTCACGTTGCTCATGAAGTCAATTTCCTTAAAGTTGGTGTAGACCACGTCACCCGTGGCGGCGTCGACAATAAAGATATCATAGTAGCCGAATTCATCGACAAAATCGCGGAATACCGGGTGATACTTGGCGTGCAGCGCGCTGTAGCGTGAGCC
>JADCGN010000043.1 GCA_020249005.1 Alphaproteobacteria bacterium | reverse complement strand
GGTGCGCATCAACGGGGTGGAACAGCAGTTGCCGGCAGGGGCGGTGCAGAGCGAAACCAACGAGCTGTTTGTGGCCGCCGACGTCATCAACGGCTGGTTCCCGGTACAGTTCCGGGTGGAGATGGCCGAGTTGGCGCTCTATGCCGCCAGCACCGAAGAGCTGCCGATGGCCGCCCGCCTGGCACGCCAGCGCCTGTGGGCCAGCCGTGCGCGCGGCCCGGCGTTGGCCGGTGCGCCGCGTCACCCGCTGACCAGCCCGCAATTCAGTTGGCCGGATTTGCGCCTTAATTATGGGTTGAGTGGCGGCAATCGCTTGGGCGAGTTGGCCCAAAGTTACGGTGTGCAAGCCCGTGGCGCCTTGCTAGGGATGGATAGTTTCCTGAACTTGGGCTTTGCCGACGGCGGTTACGGCGAACAGGGGCTGACCTCGGCCAACTTCCGGATGGTGCAACGCGCCCCTTCCAATACCTTGGGGGCGGAATGGCTGGGCAGCTTGGCGGGGCGGTCGCTGGAGTTGGGCGATGTGGCGTTACCGTTCCTGCCGCTGTTGGCCAACCGCACCACCGGGGCCGGGGCCACCTTTACCAATGCCCCGGAAAACTTTGTGAGTGGGCTGAAGGATTTTGCGTTGCAGGGTGATGCCCCCGTGGGCTGGGATGTGGAAGTGTACCGCAACGGTAGCCTCAGCACCTTCGGGACGGTGGGGGCCGATGGCCGTTACCGCTTTGATAACCTGACCCTCAGCAGCGGGATGAACGACTTCCGCATTGTGCTGTACGGCCCGCAAGGCCAGCGTGATGAGCGCTTCCAAAGCTTCCGGGTTGGCCCGGGCTTGGTCGGCAGTGGCGAACTGGTGTACCAAGTGGGGGCCTTGGCCAGCAGCGCGCCGTTGATTCGCGCGGCAGGCTCGCTGCAGCCGCAAGGGGGCAGTACGGTGGTGCTGAACACCACCTATGGGCTGACCGATAAGCTGGCGCTCACCGCCGGGGTGGCCAGCGGGCCGTTGGGCGGCGCCAACCGGCAAAACGCCGGGGCCAACGTGGGTTTCCGGGCCAGCATGGGCAACAGTTTCCATCAGGCCGACTACGCCTTGCTGGCCGACGGCACCACCGGCTACAGCGCCCGCAGCACCTGGCGGGTGCTGGATGACATTGACCTTGGCGCCTTTATTACCCGCCAGGCGAGTGGCACCTTGAACGTGACGCAGGCCGAGCGGATTTACGGGGTGGACTTTGCCGACACCGTGCACTTGGGCGGCATGCCGTTGCGCTACGGTCTGGCGTATAGCGAAACGCGCTACGGCAACCAACCGCGCACCGAACGTTTGCTGGCCACCCAGAACTGGCAACTGGGCAAGGTGAATTTTAACAACAGCATGGGCTTGCGCCGCACCAAGGATGAACTGACGCCCGAGGCGGGCAACCTGGAATTTGCCACCCGCGTGGCCGGGCTGCCGCTGCGCGGCAATGTGGGCTACCAGCTGGAAGGGGATGATGTGATTACCGCGGTGGGTTTGGGCACGCAGGTGCGGTTGGGGGACGACAACAGCGTGCTCTCGCTCGCCGCCAACGTGCGGCCGGCCGCTGGGCAAGGGGGGGTGGCGGCCGGGCTGCAACGCAGCGTGGGGCCGCTGACGGTGGCCCTGAACAGCAGCTATAACAGCAACCAAACCTTCCAAGCCGGAGTAAACCTGGGCCTGGCGTTGGCCAGCGCCGGCGATGCGCCGCGCTGGAAGTTGGCCGACGCCCGGACCGAAGGGTTCGGCTATGCCACCGCCGACGTGTTGCTGTTCGTGGATGAAAACAATAACGGCGTCCGGGATGCGGGCGAACCGCCGGTGCCCGAGGCAAAGCTGGCCAACCTGCGTACCGCCAATACCCAAACCACCAACGCACAAGGCGTGGCCCGCTTTGGCGATTTGTTGCCCAATACCGAGGTGGGAATCCAGATTGACGAAGAGAGCCTGCCCGACCTTTACCTGCGGCCACGCAACGTCACGCACGTGTTGCAAACCCGTACCGGCTATGGTGGGGTGGTGCAGTTGCCGTTGCAGCGCTTGGGTGAACTGGGCGGCCAGGTACTGGGTGTGGCGGCCGCCAATTACCGCAACGTCAGCCTCTGGCTGACCGATGCCAAGGGCCAGGAACTGCAGCGCACCGGCACCGATGAGGGCGGAAACTTTAACTTCCAGCCGCTGGTGTTGGGCCGCTATACCCTGCATGCGCAGCTGAAGGGCGGGGTGGCGGTAGCGGTGCCGGTCAGCCTCAGCAAGGCCAATCAGGTGCTGGATAACGTAACGGTACGGTTGCCCACCCCATAGGAATTGCCGTTGTTCTGTTCAGCTTTGGGTAAGCCCAAGCTTGGCGAAGGGGGCGCTTGTTGGTTAAGGTGGCCGCATGAAAAAGCTTGCCGCATTGTTGATGGTGGCCCTGGTGGCCGTGGCCTTCCCGGCTTTGGCGCGGGTGCAGATTGACCTTTCCCAACCCGGGGCGGCCCCGGTACCGGTGGCGGTGCCCGCCTTTTACGGCGCTTTGCCCGAAGCCGGACGAATGGGCGCCGACCTGGCCGGGGTGATCCGCAACAACCTGCAAAACAGCACGCCGTTTAAGCTGATTAAGCCGGATGCGTATCTGCAAACCCCCGCCCAGATCGCCACCCAAGGCGTGGCCTTTGCCGACTGGAAAGGCCTCAACACCGACGCCCTGCTGACCGGCACCGTGACCGAAGAGGGCGGCCAGCTGAAGGTGGAGTTCCGGCTGTATGACGTGAACACCGAGCAGCAACTGACCGGTAAGCGTTATACGGTCGACCCACAATTCTGGCGGCATATCGCTCACCGCATCTCCGATGACCTGTATAAGGAACTGACCGGGGAAGACGGCTACTTCGCCACCCGCATCGTGCACATTGGCGAAAGCCGCGGCCTGGATAACAAGCGCCAAACCAAACTGTGCGTAATGGACCAGGACAGTGCCAATTACCAGTGCCTCACCGATGGCAGCAGCCTGGTGCTAAGCCCGCGCTTTAACCCGAACTTGCAAAAAATCATTTACATGAGCTACGCCAACGGTATGCCGCGGCTGTACTTTTTGGATATGCCCACCGGCCAGCAAACCATCATTGGCGACTTTGAAGGCCTGAACAGTACGCCGCGCTTTAATTTCCAAGGCACCAAGGTGGCGATGACCCTGACCGCCGGCCACGAAGGCAATGCGGAAATTTATGAAATGGATATGGCCAGCCGGGCTTTGAAGCGCCTGACCTTCTGGCGCGGTATCGACACCTCGCCCAGCTACAGCCCCGACGGCAAGCAGATTGTCTTCAACAGCGACCGCGGTGGCCAAGCGGCATTGTATATTATGGATAGCAACGGGGCCAACGTGCGCCGCCTGACCTACAACGAAGGCCGCTACTACGCCCCGGCTTGGAGCCCGCGGGGTGATTTGATCGCCTTTGTGGTGCAGCGGGCCGGGGTCTTCCATATTGGGGTGATTGACCCAGACGGGCAAGAAGAGCGCCTGCTGACCGATAGCTATATGGATGACAACCCCACTTGGGCGCCGAACGGCCGCGTGCTGGTGTTTAGCCGCCAGGCCAACCGCAGCGACCGCACCCGGATCATGACGATTGACCTGACGGGTTACAACCTGCGTGAACTACCAACGCCGACGAATGCCAGCGACCCGGCCTGGAGCCCGTTGATTCGCTAGCCGAGGCGGCAACTTAGGTGGGTAAAAAGAAGCCCCCGCAGCAAAATGCCGCGGGGGTTTTCGTCAGCGGCCATAGGTGCCGTCTTGGAAGCTGCTTTCCGATAGCAGAAACCAATCCCAGGGGCTGGGGGCATCCTCAGCCATCAGGGCATCGTGCAGCGTGCGCGCGGTGGCGGTGAAGTAGCGTTCCCGCTTGATGCGAATCTGCTCGGCCACCAACGGGTGCTGCGGGTAGCCGTGGCCGTTGGCCTTGGCTTCCATCAGCTCGATAACGGTGTCGAGGATATCGGCATCCTTGACGCACTGGGCTTCGATGGATTGCCGCGCCTTGTAGGTGGTGTAGGCCGTTTCAATCAGCGGGCCCAGCCCATCCACTCCCTTGATGGTGGCGGCCAAGGCCTTGGCTTCATGCACCTCCACATACGGTTTTTGGTGGGGCGTGGCATCGGCGCCGCGGATTTCACCCGCGTCGTGCCAGAGCGCAATCCAAATGGCTTGCTTGGGGTCACCCCCTTCCTGAACCGCCAAATAGGCGGCCAGCACTTGGGTGCGCATGGTGTGTTCGGCCACATTGGCCATGGGGGCGCCGATGGCCTGTTCCCAGGCACGCGGGCGGCGGCGGGCGGTGCCAATTTCATAGAAAAAGCTTAGAATACGATGAAGTTTTTGACCCATGGGAGGGCTCCTTCTGAAAAGATACGAGATATTTGGCATATATTTTATAATACTAAGGAAAGCAAGATATTAAAAAAACACCGCCCCGAAAGGCGGTGTAGTGCTTCGTGTTACCTGAAGGTTTAGAACGGAATCCGCACTTTCAGCTTCACGGCGTGCCCGGTGGC
The DNA here is from genome assembly GCA_020249005.1 of Alphaproteobacteria bacterium. Taxonomy (GTDB): domain Bacteria; phylum Pseudomonadota; class Alphaproteobacteria; order UBA2136; family UBA6156; genus JADCGN01. The sequence goes on along the minus strand of JADCGN010000043.1, from coordinate 5,563 downwards.
GCTGTCGTTCAGGTTGGCGTCGTAGTCGGCGCTCATTTCGGTACCGCCCACGTTGGCGAAGGTCACACCTGTCCCCAGGTTGAAAGAGGTGCGATCGGCTTTGATGCCAGGGGTGGCGAAGGCAGAACCGCCACCGATGAAGCGGCTGGTGCTGTCGAGCGCCGTGTCACCCGCACGGGTGGTCACACCCGCACGCAGCACAGGGGTGAGAGTCCCACCGGCCACGTCGAAGTCGTAACCAGCGCGGCCACCCAGGCTCAGGTCGAAGGCGTTGAGTTTTTCTGGATCAACCGTCAGGCCAGCGGCACCCACACCGGTTTCGGTGTAGCTGTCAACCTTCAGGTGGGTATACTGGGCGCCCGCCAGCGGGGTCAGCTTCCAGCCGCCCGCTTTGAAGTCGCGACCCACTTCGGCCTTTACGGTACCCTGCCAGCCATCGGGGCTTGCCTTGGCGGTACCCACACCGGCAATCACACGCTCGATGTCGTAGCTGTTGGCGCCAATGCCGACCATCCCGTTCACGAAGACATCGTTGCTCAGGTTCTTGCTGGCGTAACCGGTCAGCACGTAGCTGTCGATATCGGTGTCGTTCTTGAAGACCGCGTTGGATTCCACCTTGGTGAGGCCGTAGCTGAAGGCCGCCCCAACATTCATGCCATCCACCAGGGTGTCGGTATCCACCCCGAAGGTGATCCCGCCGCCCGTGCTTTCGTAACCGCGGACGCCCTTCTTGTCATCTTGATCGTTCTTGGTGCCGAAGCCTTCCACCCAGAAGTGCTTGGTGGCGGTGTCTTTACCCGTGGCAACCCCTTGGCGCAGGCTGGCCAAACGGTTGGAAACCTGGCCACCGGTGGCGTTGGTCACCCCAACGCTGGCGGCACCCAGACCGCTCAGGGCCGGGTTCAGGCTGTCGAGCACGTTGGTGAGGGCCTCGGTGCTACGAGCACTGTTGATTTGACCTTGCACCGTCGCGAGCGTACCGGTCACTTGGGCCGGGGTCAGGCTTTCAAAGACATTGGCCACAGCCTTGTTGGCTTCGCCGTTCACCACGCTGCTGGCACTTACGCGGCCAATGTTCACCACCAGGTTGTTGCCCGAAGAGGCCAGGGCGTAGCGGTAGATCCCTTCTTGGGCACTGTTAACCAAGGTGCCGCTGGAAAGCGCGGAGCTTGATACCAAAGTAATGGTTGTACCACTGGCCACACTGCCCAACATGTTAATGAACAGCCCAGTGTTGGCCGCAGTACCACCACCCGTAAGGCTGAGGCGACCGGCTTGAGTGGAGCTGGCCACGTCAACCGTCAGTTGGCCACCGTTGAGGTTGGCAGTCGCAGCAGTGAGAGTTGCCGCAGAGCCAATCTGCACGGTACCGCTGCTGGTGAGGGCGCCGCTGAAGCTGCTGCTGACATTGAACACAGCCTTGCTGCGGGTATTCATGCTCAGGGTTGTACCACCGTTGATGATGGCGTGATTGAAGGTGGCAGTCGTGTTGGAGATGTTGATCGCCTCAGTGCCCGAAATGGTCCCTCTGGTGGTAAAGGCCGTGGTGCCAGAAATATTCAGCACGTCGGCGCCGGCACCAAGGTCAATGGTGCCGCTGATGATACCGTTGTTGATGTTTAGAATGTCGGTACCACCGGCGGTGAGCAAGTTCCCGTTGATCGTCCCATCGTTGATGGTGGTGGTGTTGTTACCGGCGCCTAAGTCAACGTTACCGGTGATAAGACCGCCTGAGGTGATGCTGAGGGTATCATTCCCGGTGGTGGCAGTGACTGCACCAGTTATAGTCCCATCGTTAATCACCAGGGTGTTGCTACCGCCGCCAAGTGAAACAGCGCCGTTAATGGTACCGTTCTGGTTGCTTACCACGTCATCGGCACCAGCCAGGTTGATTGAGCCACTGATGGTGCCGGCATTGTTAATAGTGGTCAGCGAAATTGTAGAAGAAATTGCACTGGTAGTAGCGGCAATAGTCCCTGAGTTATTAATGGTTACTGCTGCGAGACCGCCATTGGCAACGATAGCATTAGGTACTGTCGCGCTAGCGATAACTGAGGCTCCTTGTTGGACACCTAAGATTGCACTGCCGGTTCCGGAAACATTTACAGTTGAACTTCCAGTAGAAACCGTCCAGGCAGCTCCAGTCACAAAGGTAAGCGAAGGGTTAGCACCCGTGGTTGAAATTTGGGTAGTGCTTACACCGCTATAAAGGGTTTGGGCGTTACCGGCGGCGGCAACGGCAACCAAGGCGGAAGTTGTTAAGAGTGACTTGAGGTGGAGACGCATGGATATAGTTCCTTGTTGTTAGTCGTGGCTAATGGCGCAAGGTTGCTGTCAGGTAGCGGTGCTGTCAACCCTATGGTACGAGTTTTTTCCGCAGAAAATGTCTTGCAAATGAACATGTTGCATATGGGTCACACTGTGGTGGGGTGTGCCTAAAATGGTACAGCCAGGTTAAGCCTAAGAATTGCCTAAGAGGAATGCGCGAGAACTCTTGGCATAGCCCTGAAATTTGGCTAGTGTCGCGCAGCATTTTGAGGAAAGTACACGCATGAGCCCCGCCACGCCCCGTTCCGGTAAGGAAATCCGCCGGAGTTTTGTTGAATTTTTCGCGGCTCAAGGCCACGTGATTGTGCCAAGCAGCAGCCTGGTGCCGGACAACGACCCCACCTTGATGTTCACCAACAGCGGGATGGTGCAGTTTAAGAACAACTTTACCGGGGTGGATACCCGCCTGAAGCGGGCCGCCAGCGTGCAGCGCTGCGTGCGGGCCGGGGGCAAGCATAACGACTTGGAAAACGTCGGCCATACTGCCCGCCACCACACCTTTTTTGAGATGCTGGGCAATTTTAGCTTTGGCGACTACTTTAAGGAACAATCCCTCACCTGGGGGTGGCAGTGGGTGACTGAGGTGTTGAAACTCGACCCCGCCCGGATTTGCGTGACGTATTATCATGAAGACGAGGAAGCCCGCCAAATTTGGAAGAAGATTGGCGTGGCCGACAAGGATATCATCCCGATTGCCAGCAATGCCAACTTCTGGACGATGGGCGACACCGGCCCCTGCGGCCCGTGCAGCGAGATTTTCTATGACCTCGACCCATCGGGCAAAATGTATGGCGACCGCCCCGGCACGCCCGACGAGGACGGTGACCGCTGGATGGAAATCTGGAACCACGTGTTCACGCAGTTCGATTTGCAAAAGGACGGCACCAAGGTGCCGCTGGCCAACAAGAACATCGACACCGGCGCGGGGCTTGAGCGCATCATGTGCGCGGTGCAGGGCGTGCAGAGCAACTACGACACCGACGTGTTCCAAGCCATCATTCAGGCTGCGGCCGCGCGCGCGGGGGTGGCCGATTATCATGCGATTAAGGCTACCGAGCAGGGGGTAAGCCTGCGCGTGGTGGCCGACCACCTGCGGGCGATGAGTTTTCTGCTGACCGACGGCGTGCTGCCCGGCAACGAGGGCCGCGGCTACGTGCTGCGCCGGATTATGCGCCGCGCGATGCGTCACGGGCATTTGCTGGGGGTGGAACAACCGTTCATCCACAGCCTGGTGCCCGCGCTGGTGGGCCAGATGGGTGAAGCCTACCCCGAGCTGCAGCGCGCGGCGCCGATGGTGGCCGATGTGATTAAACTGGAAGAAGAACGCTTTGGCCGGACGCTGAAGCAGGGGATGAGCCTGCTGGAAAGCGAGAGCCAGGGGCTGAAGGCTGGCGATAGGCTGCCGGGTGAGGTGGCGTTTAAGCTGTACGATACCTACGGCTTCCCGCTGGATTTAACGCAGGATGCGTTACGTAATCGCCAGGTTGAGGTTGACCTGGCAGGCTTTGAAACTGCCATGAACGCGCAACGCGCCCGCGCCCGCGCCGCCCACAAGGGGAGTGGCGACAGTGCCTTGGCCGACGTGTGGTACAGCGTGCAGGAAGCCTGCGGCGCCACTGAATTTTTGGGCTACAGCACGCTGCAAGCCGAAGGCGTGGTGCAGGCGCTGGTGCACAACGGCCAACGCGTGGCCAGCGTCAAGGCCGGCGAGACGGTGCAGCTGGTGACCAACCAAACGCCGTTCTACGCCGAAAGCGGCGGGCAGGTGGGCGACACCGGCAGCATCAAGGGCGCCGGGGCCAAGGGTAGCTGGCAGGGTACCGTGACGGATTGCCAAAAGGTGCTCGGCACGCTGTTCGTGCATACGGTGCAGGTGACCAGCGGCAGCGCCCATGAAGGTGATGCGCTGGAGCTGCAGGTGGATGTGGCCCGCCGCAGCGCCATTGCCCGTAACCACACGGCCACGCACTTGCTGTTCGCCGGGTTGCGCGAAGTGTTGGGCAGCCATGTGGTGCAACGCGGCAGCCGCCAAGATGACCAGCTGACGCGCTTCGATCTTTCTCACCCCAAGGGCCTGACGCCTGAGGAAGTCACCGCGGTGGAGGATTTTGTGAACCAACGCATCTGGCAAAACCTGCCGGTGGTAACGCGGATTGTGGACAAGGAGGAAGCCGTAAAGAGCGGCGCCACCGCCCAGTTTGGCGAAAAGTACGGCGACGAGGTGCGGGTGGTGTACATCGGCACGCCCGAGAGCGCGAACCTGGTGACGGCCGACCTGTGCGGCGGCACCCACGTGGGCCAGACCGGCGAGATTGGCTTGTTGCGCATCGTGCATGAAGGCAGCGTGAGTGCCGGGGTGCGCCGCCTGGAAGCCGTGACCGGGCCGGTAGCGTATCAGAGCTTCCGTACGGATGCTTCCTTACTCAAGGAAGCAGCGAGCGGCTTGAAGTGCAAGGTAGCCGATGTGCCGACCCGCGTGGCCGAACTGCAGGCCAACGCCAAGAAAGCCGCCAAGGCGGCCCCGGCGGGTGGCGCAGTGGATGTGAGCAAGCTGTTGGGCGGCAAGCAGACCGTGCAAGGCATGGCGGCGATTGTGGCCGAAGTGCCGAATGCCGACAGCGAAAGCCTGCGCGTGGCGGTGGAAAGCCTGAAGGGGAGCTTGGGCAGCGGGGTGGTGCTGCTGGGCAGCCACACCGAAGGCAAGACCACGCTGGTGGCCGGAGTGACGAAAGATCTGAGCGGCAAACTGGGCGCCAATGCCTTGTTGACCGAAGCCTGCAAGGCCATCAACGGCCGCGGCGGCGGCCGCCCCGAGTTGGCAATGGGCGGCGGCGAGGGCCCGGTGGCCAGCGCATTGGCGGCTGGGCGGGCCTTTTTGGGCGCTTAAACGGGTGGGGGGAGGCGTGGAGCGTTTCCCAAATGCCACAACTTTAAGCACCCTTTGGCCTTCCTGCCACAGGCGGTAAGGTCAAAGGCTGAGTCGCTGAATTGGAAGGTGGTGGCCGTGAAATCCTTCGCTTAGGCTTGGGCCAATGATGTTGGCCCGCCCCCTGCTCGTTACCGCGCTTGGCGTGGCTTGGCCGTTGCTGCTGTGGGCCCAAGCCCAGCCGAATGAAACCCCGTTCCAAGCCGAAACCCGGTTGGTGACCCAAACCTTGCCGTGTAAGTGGGTGAGCATGGGCGGCCGTACCGGCCCTAGTTACGGTAATGGCCGTTTCGACTTTTCCTGCAAGGG
>JADCGN010000042.1 GCA_020249005.1 Alphaproteobacteria bacterium | reverse complement strand
GGTTGGGCCAGCCTTGGGTGGCGAACGGCCACAAGGCGCTGCTGAACCAGGTATCCAAAATATCCTCATCCTGCCGCCAGCCGTCACCATGTTCGGGGCCGGGACACGCTTCCTGCACCTTAATTTCAAACCCCGGCGTGCCTTCCTGGCCCTTAAACCAAGCCGGAATGCGGTGGCCCCACCACAGCTGGCGGCTGATGCACCAATCTTCGATGTTTTCCAGCCAGTGACGCATCACCTTGCGGTCGCGCCCATTCACAAACTCCACATCGCCGCGCTCAATCGCCTGCAAGCACTTGGCGGCCAGCGGCGTGCCCTTCACGTACCATTGCCAGGTCAGGTACGGCTCCAACACGGTGTCGTCGCGCTCGGCGTGGCCCACATTGTGGGTATGCGGCTCGGCCTTGATCAGCTGGCCAATGGCTTCCAAGTCCGCCACAATCTGCTTGCGCGCGGCAAAGCGATCCAGCCCCACATAGGCGGGTGGGCAATTGCTGTTCATCGTGCCGTTGGGGTTCAGCAGGGTGATCAGCGGAATTTCCACTTCTCCCTTGTGGCGCTGGTAGCAGGCAAAGTCGTTGAAGTCGTGCGCCGCCGTAATCTTCACCATGCCGCTGCCGAATTCCGGATCGACCATGGTGTCGGCGATGATCGGGATCTGCCGGTTAGCAATCGGCACCAGCACCAGCCGCCCCAGCAAATCTTTTGCCCGGGGGTCATCGGGGTGAATCGCAATCGCCCCGTCGGCCAGAATCGTTTCCGGCCGCGTGGTGGCAATCTCAATCCCATCCTCACCATTGTAGGTGCTGCCATCGGCAAAGCGGTAGCGCACGTGCCAGAGGTGGCCCTTCACCTCTTTATGCACCACTTCCAGGTCGCTCACCGCGGTTTGCATTTTCGGGTCCCAGTTCACCAGGCGCTGGCCGCGGTAAATCAGCCCACGTTCAAACAACGTCATGAACGCCGTGTTCACGGCCTTCACGTAACCGGGGTCCATCGTAAAGCGCTCGTTGTTCCAGTCGCAGGAAACCCCCAAGCGCCGCAGTTGGGAGGCAATCTGCCCGTGCGAGTAATCCTTCCACGCCCAGGCCTGCTCCATAAACTTCTCGCGTCCCAGACTGAAGCGGGTGGTGCCCTTCCCTTCCTTGGCCCACTGCTTTTCCAGCACCACGTGCACGGCAATGCTGGCGTGGTCGGTGCCGGGCTGGTACAGCGCCGCCTTGCCCTGCATGCGGGCGCGGCGCAGTAGAATATCCGGCAAGGTGTTATCCAGGGCGTGCCCCAGGTGCAGCGTGCCTGTCACATTGGGCGGCGGCATCATGATGGCAAACGGCGCGGCCCCATCCAAGCGCGGGTTAAAGCAGCCAGCCTGTTCCCAGGCCTCGGCCCAGCGGGGTTCAACGCTGCTGGGGCTGAAGCGGGTGTCTGGGGTGGCGTCAGGCGTGGTCGCGGGGGCGGTGCTCATCCAAATAATCCTTAAAATAGGCCCGCAAGATAATGAAAAACCAAGCCTTAAGCAAGCAAAAAGCCAGCCTGCCGCTGGCTTTTTCTGGCCGTTTGGCGCTTACAGGCTCCGCCCCGTCAACGCCTTGGTCAGCAACTGCACATGTTCGGCCAGTTGCGGGTCGCGCGGTAGCAGGTTTTCAATCTGCTGACAGGCGTGCATCACGGTGGTGTGGTCGCGCCCCCCGAAGCTGCGGCCGATATCCGGGTAGCTGCGCTGGGTCAGCTGCTTGGCCAGGAACATCGCCACCTGGCGCGGACGGGCCACTTCGCGCGCGCGGCGCGGGCTGTGCATGTCGGCCATGCGGATGTTGAAATGGTTCGCCACCTTTTGCTGAATGTCTTCCACCGTCAGGATGCGGGTATAGGCCTTGAACAGGTCGCGCAGCTGCTCACGCGCCAAGGCTTCGGTAATGGGCTGGCCGGTTAAGCGGTTGTAGGCCACCAAGCGGTTCAACGCGCCTTCCAATTCGCGCACGTTGCTGGCGATGTGGCTGGCCAACAGGTTCAGCACCTCGGCCGGAATCTGCACCTGCATGCTCTCGGCCTTGGTGCGCAGAATCGCCAGGCGGGTTTCCTCCTCCGGCGCGTGCACTTCCACCGTCAGCCCGCTGCCCAGGCGGCTTTTCAGGCGCTCTTCCAACACCAGCGCGTGGGGCGGGCGGTCGGCGGTTAAAATAATCTGTTTTCCTTCGCCCAACAGGTGGTTGAAGGTGTGGAAGAATTCTTCCTGAGTGTTATCCTTGCCAGCAATGAACTGGATGTCGTCAATCATCAGCACATCCACGCCGCGAAAGATTTCCTTAAACTTCTGCTGAGTTTTATCCTGCATCGCTTTAATAAACTTGTTCAGGAACTGCTCGGCGGAAAGGTACATGGTTTGGGTGTTGGGCCGCGTGGCCAACACCGCGTGGCCAATCGCCTGCATCAGGTGGGTTTTCCCTAAACCCACCCCGCCGTGCAGAAAGAACGGGTTAAACCCCGGCGCCTCGCCCCGGGCCAAGGTGGCGGCCACGCTTTGCGCCGCGGTGAAGGCAAAGGTGTTGGATTTCCCGGTCACGAAGGTGGCAAACGTGTAGCGGCCATCCAATTTGCTGCTGTGCTGCCAGCCGGCAGCGGCAGGAGCAGCGGCCGCAGCGGCAACGGACGGTGCCCCCAGCGGCTGGAAGGTGCCCGCAAACGGGGCCGCCGCTGGCGCAGCGCGCAACGCCGCGGGCACCACCTGCAGCTGCACTTGCACGGGCTGGCCGGTTTGCTCACTCAACAAAGCTTCCAAGGTGGGCACGAATTTGGTTTGCACCTGCATCGCAAAAAACGCAGTGGGGGCGGCCAAGGTCAGCACGCCGCCCAACCAGCCTAAGGGTTGCAGCGGGGTCAGCCAGGTTTCCGTAACCTCGGCACCAAAGGTGGCCAGTAGGAGCGGCTGCAGCGCGGCCCAGTCCAGCCCCTCACCCACCGCCGGTGCCACGGGCTGGCGATTGGTGACAACGGGGGCAGCGGTCTGGAGCATGGTGTTTTCTTTCTTCACAGCGTGGTCGTTGGCAACCCGGGGGATGGTTGCACGGCTTAGTCGTCAGCGTGCAAAAGTTCAACTGGTATGACAAGCCTCTTCAGAAAATTTTTTATTAAAAAACAAAGATATATAAAATTAAACCGCCATTGTCCCCGCAGTGGGGGCAATGGCGGCAAACACGGTCTTAGGGCAGCCCCAACGGGGAACTGCATCACCAAGCCAATATTTAGGCTTTGGCGGCAACCTTTTTGGCTTTGGCGGCCAAACGGCTGGTCTTGCGGCTGGCCGCCCCCTTGGTGATGGCCCCCTTCTGGGCAGCCTTGGCCAGTTCGCCCATCGCCACCTTAAACGCGCTGGCGATTTGCTCGGGCTTGGCGGCCGCCAAAGCGCCTTCAAACTTCTTCACCAACGTGGCCACGCGGGAACGGGTGGCGGTGTGCTTCACGTTCGCCTTTTCCGTCTGGCGGATACGCTTGCGTTGTTGGTTGGTGTGGGCCATGGAAGTCTCCTTTGGGCATTCATTATCGTTGCTCGTTGCGGCGGCTCTCCGGGGGTGAAGTGGCCTGCCAAAAATTTGGGCACAGCGCAGACTTTTCCTTTGCCATGCTTAACAGAGCGGAACTTACGCAGGTGGGGATAACTTGGTCAAGCAGATTTTAGCAGCCACGCCCAAGATAATTTTTCTTGCCCGAACTTGACAGCCACCCCACCAACACCAAGCCAAACAGTTAGCCGCAGGCCTTCACCCGGTTTGCGAAGCGGGTTCCGCCGCCGCAAAGCGCTCTCACTTACCCCTGCAAACTGCCGACGAACCGCGCCAGCCGCTGCAGCGCTTCCGTCAGTTCAGCCCCCTTCCCGGCGTAGGAAATCCGGATCGCTCCGGCATCGCCGAACGCCCCGCCCGGCACCACCGCCACCAAGGCTTCGTGCAGCAGCGCGGTGCAGAAATTCAGGTCATCGGTAATTTTGGTGCCGCCCGGCGTGGTTTTGCCGAAGGTGGGGGTGATTTGCGGGAAGGCATAAAACGCCCCCTCCGGCATCGGGCACGGCAGGCCCATCGCCGCCAAGGCCGCCAACGTTTCATCGCGCTGCGCCCGCAGGCGGGCGGTTTGGGCGTGCAAGAAATCCTGCGGCCCGGCCAACGCCGCGGCGGCGGCGGCCATCGGCACGGCGGGCAAATGCGTGGTGCTTTGGCTGGTCAGCGCCAGCAAGGCGTCAACCACCAGCTTGGGGGCCGCCACCATCCCCACCCGCCAGCCCGGCATGCCGTAGGTTTTGGAAACGCTCTGCACCAAAATGGCACGGTCCTTCAGCCCAGGCTGGCTGTCCAACACATGGGCGGCGCGCTTGGCACCTTGGTCAAAAATCAGATGGTCGTAAATGTCGTCGGAAATCACCCACACCTGCGGCGCGGCGGCCAGTACCGCGGCTAACGCCGCGGTTTCCGCCGGCGTGTAGAGCATCCCGGTGGGGTTACTGGGGTTGTTCCAGAGAATCGCCTTGGTTTTGGGGGTGATGGCCGCCTGCAGCTGGGCGGGCGTAATCTTATAGTTATTCGCCGCCGTGGCCGTGGGGCAGATGGGCACCCCGCCCATCAGCTTTACCATTTCCGGATAACTGGCCCAGTAAGGCGCGGGCACAATCACCTCATCGCCGGGGTTAATCAGCGCCAGCAGCAGGTTAAACAGCGCGCCCTTTCCGCCCACCTGGGCCACCACCTCAGCTTCGGTGTAGGCAAAGCCCCGCGCCGCCATGCTGGCCAAAAAAGCCTGCACCAACGCCGGGCTGCCACGGCCAGGCAAATAGTCGCCGCTGTCGGCATCCACCGCCTGGTGCGCGGCCGCATACACATGGGCGGGCGGTAAAAAGCCCGGCACACCAATACTCAGGCTCACCACCGGCTTGCCCGCGGCTTTTAAGGCCCGTGCGGCGTTGGCCACCTGAATAATCGGGCTCGGTTGCAGGGTTTGCAGGCGGGTGGCCAGGGCGGGGGCGGTCATGCGCGGGGCTTTCGTTACGGGGTTGCAAAAGTTTTGCGCGCAAGCCCTTGCCCGGGCAAGCAAAAAATGTCATACAACGCCTGCATTCAGTGCAGCCGCGGATCACCGAACCGTTTGTGCCAGCCCCCTGGATGCTTTTCTGCCCCGTTGGGGGCCCCCTTCAAGAAAAGGAATAGCCATGTTTTTGCCTTCTTTGGACGCCATCACGCGTGAAGATCGCCGCCTCCGGCTGGCCGAGCCGGATATTCGGGTGCGGATTGCCGTGGGCAAGCGCAACCGCAAATGGCGCGACGGTCGCAAGCGCCAGTGCAAGCCAGAAGGCAAACCGCGCTCAGCGCGGTTGAATTAACTCTTTCTCGCCGTTCAACGTTCTGAACGGCCCCACCGCGGGCCCTGTCGGCCCGCCCAACGCACGGAGGTGCTATGCCCCATCGATGCAACCCCTTCCGCAGGCCCGGCCTGCCCGCCATCCTTCCCGACCATGTCCAGGTTCCGGAAGGGAGGTGATCCAGTATCTCCGCAGCAGGAAAGTAGCGGTACCTGCACAGAAGACCGAAGCCTCCCTCCCCAGGGGGGCTTCACTGTTTGCACCAGCAACAAGGCAAAAAAGTCGGGCCGACACTGCCGGGGGGGCGTGGCAGTGTCGGCCCTGTGCACCGGGGGCAGGCGTGGGATGAGCAATCCGGTGCAGTTCGTGATCTCGAGGCTCCACCCCTGGCGGTGCGGGATTCTGCCTTGGTCTCGGCAGAGTCGCGCCAGCCAGGGGCGGAGCAGTGACAGGGATGAGGCGTTCCTCCCTAGACTTGAACGCGTTTTTTATGCGTCCCTGTCACTAAGGGTTAGTGTGAAAACGGTTGAATTGTTGAATTCGGTACTAAGGCTTTTAAGCAATTTCAAAGACTTTGACAAGTCTGTGTAGCTTCATGAAACTATGAAACATTTGCTGGGGTCGGCCCTATAATGTGCGCCCCAGTGTCCACCATCAGCACTTCGCCCGTGGTGCCGCTGCCAAGGCCGGAAAGCAGATACAGCGCCGCCCCAGCCACATCCTCTTGGGTGGTGAGGCGCCGCAACGGGGCGGTGGCCTCGTGGTGCTTCAGCATCCCGCCAAAGCCGCCAATCCCCCGGGCGGCCAGGGTGTTGATCGGCCCGGCCGAAATCGCATTCACCCGTACGCCTTGGGGGCCCAGTTCCGCCGCCAGGTAACGCGTGGCACTTTCCAACGCCGCCTTGGCCACCCCCATGATATTGTAGTTGGGTACCACTTTGGTGCTGCCTTCATAGGTCAGTGTCAGCAGGCTCGCGCCTGGGTTGAGCGCCCCTGCCAACGCCTTGGTAAGGCCGATGAAGCTGTAGCAGCTCACCTCCAGCGCGGTGCGGAACCCTTCCCGCGTGGTGTTGGTGATGCCGCCCTTCAACTCTTCCTTGTTGGCAAACGCCACCGCGTGCACCACAAAATCCAGCTGATTCCCCGCCTTGGCGAAGTGCGTGCCAAGGCCCGCCAAGTGCCCGTCATCCTGCACGTCGCATTCCATTACGTCGGCTTCCAGCTGGGCCGCCATCGGCAACACCCGGCGCTGCAAGGCCTCGTTGGGGTAGGTTAAAGTCAGCTTGGCGCCGGCAGCATGGGCGGCCTGGGCAATCCCCCACGCCAGGCTCCATTCGTTCGCCACGCCCAAAATCAGGCCTTTTTTGCCAGCAAGAAGTTGCGGCACCGGTTGTAAAATTGTGTCCATGGCGGCACCATAGCGCCAGAATTCCCAAGAAGAAAGCCCCTTGCCCCATGCCGCTGTTTGCCTCCACCAAACGCCCCTTCGCCAGCCTGAGTGAAGCCGAAGTGCTGGCCTTGGCCATCGGCGCCGAAGAAGAGGATGGCCGGATTTACCGCGACATCGCCCACCGGCTGAAGGCCACCTTCCCCGCCAGCGCCGAAGTGTTTGAGGCCATGGCCGAGGAAGAAGACGGCCACCGCCGCGCCTTGCTGACGCTGTATCGGCTGAAGTTTGGCGAGCACATTCCGTTGGTACGCCGTGAGGATGTGGCCGGCTTTAGCCGCCCCGAAGCCCTGTGGCTGGCGCCAGAACTGAACCCCGAGGCGCTGTGGACGCTGGCCGAGCAAATGGAAGTGCAGGCCGGGAATTTCTACACCCTGGCCGCCAGCCGCAGCCAAGATGTGGCCGTGCGCAAGCTGCTGGGCGACTTGGCCGCCGCCGAACGCAACCACGAAGCACGGGCCGAAAAACTGCAGGCCACCGTGCTGACCGACAACGCCAAGCACGCCGAAACCGCCGCGGCCCGGCAAAACTTAGTACTGCAAGTGGTGCAGCCGGGGCTGGCCGGGCTGATCGACGGCTCGGTTTCTACCCTCGCCCCCTTGTTTGCCGCCGCAATGGCCACGCAAAGCAGCCACGAAACGCTGCTGGTGGGCCTGGCCGCCAGCGTCGGCGCCGGAATTTCCATGGGCCTGACCGAAGGCCTGAGTGATGACGGCAAGATTTCCGGCCGCGGCAGCCCCTGGCTGCGTGGCGGGGTGTGCGGGCTGGCCACCACGCTGGGCGGCGTTGGCCACGCCCTGCCTTATTTGTTGGCCGATGTGCAGACCGCCACCGCCCTGGCCCTGCTGGTGGTGGTGATCGAATTGGCCGCGATTGCCTACATCCGCTGGCATTATATGAAGAGCCCGCTGCTGCCCACGCTGTTCCAGGTGGTGCTGGGTGGCGCCTTGGTGGTGCTGGTGGGCTTGGTGCTGGGTGGAAGTTAGGCAGCGCGGCTGGTAAAGTTGTGGCCCCCTGGTTGACAGCCCCGGCCCCTTGCCCCATAAGCCCTTCGTTGCCTGCTCCGGCGTAGCTCAGCGGTAGAGCATCGGACTGTTAATCCGCAGGTCGCTGGTTCGATCCCAGCCGCCGGAGCCAGTAACTTAACCCCCTTCTTGAAGTGTTACGGATTAACAGTCCACGGCCTGATTTCTCCCGGCGGCTTCTGCGACAAAACTTAATCTTTACCGCGCCACCGCCGCCACAGCGGAATCACCACAAACCGCGTGGCCATATACACCAATACGCCCCCATACAAGCCCCAATACACGCTGGAAATCAGCGGTACATACGGTACCAAGGCCAATTGCCAGTCATTCAGATAGGTTGGCGGAGCATTCACCAGCAGCGGATGATACACCAGGTACGGCAGCGTGGTGGCGGTTGAGTCGAGCGGGGTCATGACCAGGATTCCATCAAAAATAGGTATTTTGCACCGCCCGGCCCACCATTGGCGCGGTGTCGGTGTCTCGAATCCACGCATTCCGCCCCCAGGGGTTGAAGGTCAGGGCGCAGGCGTTGGGGGCATCCACAATCCGGTAAAACGGCCCGCCGTTGATGCTGTGGTCAATCACCAAACTGACCGGGGCGGGCACCGCCCCCCGGCAGGCCAGCTGTTGTACGCGAAAGAGGTATTCGTAAGGGTCACAGCGGCTGGCGGCCGATTGCGACATATCCATATAGACCATCTGCCCATTCCGCGCAGCCGACACCAAACATTGGTGGTTGGCATCGAACATGTACAACCCGTAAAACGCCCCTTCCATCGTCATCTTTTCATCGCCGGGAATGAGTTTGGGCATGGTTTGCCCCACCAGCATGAGCCCGATGACCCCCCACCCAAACAGCGCGTGGCGGCCAAGCGGCACCTGGCGGTAGGGCTTAAACCAAGGGCCGAAGAGAATCAGCAACGGCGGCAGCACCGTGATGGGATACAGGTACTTCACCAAAATGCCGGAATACACATGGAAGACCGCAAAGAAGGTTAAGGCGCTGCGCTGCAACCACCGCCGGCTGCTGAACAAGCACCAGGCGCCGAGCATTTCCATCACAATCACCAGATTGGTCCAGAGAGGTTCGGTACCGCGGCCGAAAATCGGCAGGCTGGTCTGCATGGAACTGAAATACGTCCCCAAAATCCAGGTCTCGTGGTTTTTGGCCGAAGTGGAAAGCACATAAAACATTACCACCGCCAACTGCAGGAAGAAGCGCTTTTGCGCGGCAAACACAAACAGCAAGGTAAAGATGGTGTGGTAATAATCGTAGTTAGCCTTGTACTGGTAATTGATGGCCATGAAGTACAGCCGCGCCACCAGCAGCGCCAACAACGCCGCATGCACCCAGGCCCAACGGCCGCGGTACATGGCATACACGGCGCCCCCCATCATCGCAAACAACAGCATGAACACCGTGGGCTGGCTGTAGCCGTAGGGAATGGTGCTTAAAACAATCCACTCGGTGCAGCTCTGGAAAAACGGCCAACACAGCGCTTGGCCTTGCGCCACGCCTTCCACCGTGGTGGCGGGGTTGAGGATCCAGCTGTCCAAGCGGTGGTCGAACCGCGCGGCATAGGCCAGCAGCAGGGCCCCGGCAAACCATTGCAGGGCCTTGTCTTGCCGGATTTCGTCAATCGAAAAAAACCGTTGGTACCATAACCCCAACCGGCCGAGCCAAGTCGGCAGGCTTAACCGGCCAAGCATCACCGCAGCCAATTAGTTGGCGTCACCGCCACCGCCATCACCGCCACCACACGGCACACCATAAGCAGAGGAACAGCTCCCCCCCGTCACCGTAACCGTACCGTTAGAGCACGACACGTTAATTGTCCCAAAATAATCTAAAGCGTCGCAGGCTGCGGAAAAGGGATCCGTTACGGTGCCGGTGGTTCCATTTGGCATTGGAGATGTTGTCGCTGTACAGCCGTTAAACGATACTGTCGTACCATTACAACTAACCCCGATCGCCGCCGCAATCTGTGCCGGAGTCCGACAGTTATTAAAACTTGTGTCGCAAATCTGGTTAATACCAACCCGTGAATTAATTAAATCCACGATCATGGGGAAGCTCGTCCAGTTGTTGATCGGTTGGTTGTTGGCACCACTTCCCATGAAATACATAAGGTTACTATTGGTATGGATATACCCCGAGCGCCCATCCGTATCTTGCATCGTAAACGTTGGCGCGCTGTTGTTAATGGTTAAGTTGCCCGTAATCGTATTATCGCCAGCTTTGGTGACATAACCGTTAGGATCAAAGTTACCCGCATGCCAAACGGCACTGCCATTCACTTCAGGGGTAATATTAAAATTATAGCTCCAGCCGTTTTCTCCAATAATCCCAAGGCGGTTAGTGGCAAATTGCCAGCCAATGTAACCACGGCGGGTACCATCGGGGGTAAAAAATTGCATATAGCCAGGGTTCGTAACACTGCCCGGTTCTAAACCAACCCGTCCGGCCGAGCCATTATTCACCATCAAGGCGCCCGTCATCGTGTCACCGGCTTTCAGCACATAGTTGCTGAGGTTGCCGGAAGTCAGCGCTGTCCAAGCGCTGCCGTTACAGAAGCTCAGCGCCCCACCCGTGTAACGAATCGCCCCGGCATTGCCGGCCGCACAAGCGGCACCGCTGCTGCCCACTTGGGCTTCCCCCACCACCGTCAAGCTGGCTCCAGGGCTTGCTGTCCCAATCCCCACCCGGCCACCAAAATATCCGGTACTCCCGCTAATCCCGCCCGAGGCACTGATCCCCGGCCCGACCCAGCCCAGGGTTGGATGGAAATAGCCCACCGTGACGCCGTTGATGCTGTAGCTTACGGTGTCGGTGGTGCCGTTCACCACCACTTGGTCGGTGCCGCTCACGATTCGGTCCGCACTCGCCCCACCCACAACCGGCAAACCATTCACCGTCAGGCTGTTAAACGCCCCCACGGTGGCGGAAACGGTGGAAAGGCTGGTGGCCCCACTCACCGTCAGCCCACCCGTGGCCAAGCTGGTGGCCGTCAACAAACCTGCCGCACTCACGGTCGGCGCATAGGTGGGGCAGCCAATGTCGCTCCGGCTGCCTTCCCCAATGCACACCCGGGTGTTGTTCACCCCCAAGGTGGCGGAAATGGTGGCCAAATCGGCATAGTTTTGCGCGTAACCCCACGGTGCCAACCCAAGCCCGACGGCCAACGCGCTATTCCAGGTCTTATTCCGCAGCATGCCGCTAACTTAGCATTGTTTCAGCGCCTGTCTGCCCTCGCTGCTTAGGGGGCGGGCAGTTACCGCAAGGGCTGTGGTAAGTGTGCCATCAGCGCCGCCGCTGGCAGGCAAGAGCATATCCCAGTATTCGCTAGGCCGGAGCGAAAATGGCTGATTACCGAGAACCGCACCGCAGTGTACAGAGAAGTACATGAGGAGCGGAAGCGCAGGAATCAGGCATTTACAGCCCGGCGTAGTAGAATAATGGGATATGCTCCAAGCAACTAAGCTTTCAACGGCTTGAAGTACCCCGTCACCCGTGGGCCTTCGCGGGTGAGCTGCACCACGCCGTAGATGTCGGCCTCCAGCTGGCGGCGCAGCACGTTCAAGGCGCTGTCGGCAATTTCGCCGTTCAGCATCACCCGGTTCACCACGGCGTCCAGTGCGGCATCCGGGCTGTTGCTGTGGATGGTCGCCATGCTGCCCTCGTGGCCGGTGTTGATGGCGCTGCAAAAGGTAAAGGCGTTTTCCTTGCGGATTTCCCCCAGCAAAATCCGGTCAGGCCGCATCCGCAGCGTGGCGTTCAACATTTCTTTAATTTCTTTGCCCGAGGGATCACGGTTGGCGCCCCCAAACAACAATGGGGTCCAGTTATGGTGCGGTACATCCAGTTCCGGCACGTCTTCCAGCGTAATCAACCGCTCGTGCATCGGGATGTATTTCAACGCCGCGTTCATGAAGCTGGTTTTCCCGGTGCTGGTTCCGCCCGAAATCAGCAGCGTTTTCTTGTTGATCACGCAGTCAATAATCTGGTCCTTCACCCCGGGCGGCAACACAAAGCTATCCAGCGTATAGTTCTTGACGTGCTGGATCCGCACCGTCATCGAAAACTTTTTGCCGCAATGGTGCCCGCCGACAATCTGTACCCGGTGGCCGCCGGGCATTTTGCAGCTCAGCACCGGGTGGTCGGGCGTGTAGATGTTGTTGGAAAGGTTCGCCAACATCCGGGCGCAATCTTCCAGCTGCGCCAACGTCAGCTCGGGGGCCTCCACCCACTTCCAGCTGCCGTCGGGAAATTCGTACCCCACTTCGCCGGGTTGGTTGATCACCACCTCCCGAATGTTGGGCTCGGTAAAGTACTTCAGCAGCGGCCCTAAAAAACGGGTTTCAACACGGTTGAGGCCATACTTTTCGCCAAGCGCAATCAGTTCGGGGGTTAAGGCCTGGCCAGCCTGGGCGATTAAGTCGGGCATGGCCTCACCATGCCGGAATCATCGCC
>JADCGN010000041.1 GCA_020249005.1 Alphaproteobacteria bacterium | reverse complement strand
CCGCCGCGTAGGTCGGTGGCCACGCCCAGTCCGCTGCACGCCTCTTGCACGGCGCCCTGCAACCAGCGCATGTAACGGCGCACGTCATGGCCCCAGCGCTCATCGAGCCGCACCACCGGGTAGATCATCCGCTGGCCGGGGCCGTGGTAGGTAACTTGTCCGCCGCGGTTGGTGGCAAAGGTGGGTAGGCCGTGGCCGTGGCCGGCATCGGCGGGGTCGGCGCTGCTTCCCAGCGTGAGTATCGGCGGGTGTTCGGCCAAAAACAGTTGCTCGGGCGCGCCTGCCGCCACCGCGGCGGCGGTTTCTTCCAGCAACGTCAAGGCGGCCGGGTAGGGGGTGAGGCCTGGCAGCAGGGTTGGGTCGCGGCGCAGCATGCGTCAGTGGTGCCATAGGCGTGCGGCAATGGCAACATTGGCGGCATTTGGCTTGTGGCTTGGCCTGCCTTTGATTAGGTTACCCCGCATGGTCGATCCCCACATTCTCCCCACGGTGCCGGCGAGCGCCCGCCCCGACAAACGCGAACGCCTAAAGCAGTTGGTGAATCAGTACGGGGTCAATCGCAGCAAGGATGGCATCCGTATCTTCGGCACCAACGGTGAACCCAACAGCTGGTTGATGGATTTACGCGCGGTCTTTATGCAGCCCGACGCCTTGGAACTGATGGCCGAACTGTTTTGGGAACGCTACGCCGCCAAGGCCCCTCTGCAGGTGGCTGGGATGGAAGTCGCCGCCATCCCGATGGTGATTGCGATTATGCTGAAAGCCCAGCAATTAGGCTTAAGCTGCAACGGGCTGATAATCCGTAAAGAACGTAAGACTACAGGGTTAGGGCGGATCTTGGAGGGTACCCCTAACACCAACCCGGTGGTGGTGGTGGATGATCTGGCCAACAGCGGCAGCTCGCTGAGCAAGGTGCAGGCCGTGCTGGCCAAGGAAAACTTGCCGGTGAGCGAATTTTTTGTGGTGGTGGATTTCTTGAGTTCTCGGGGCCTCCGCTGGCGCGCGCAGCCGGGCGTTCCGCCCATCACCGGCCTCTTCACCCTGCCGCAGTTCGATTTAAAACTGAACAATGACCGCCCCGCGCCGCCGGTGGTGGCCCACTACACGCCGCTGTGGCGCTATGCCGCGGCCTTTCCCAACCCGCATTACGTGGTGCCCAAATCGGCCCCCGTCTGGCATCAGGGTAAGCTGATTTTTGGCTCCGATAGCGCCACGGTGCATGCCGTGGATGCCTTAACCGGCGGCGCGTTGTGGCATTTTCAAATGGAAGGCGCGCACCGCAAGGGTATTTTCGGTACCGCGGCCGTGCATGAGGATAAGGTTTTCATCGGCGGCTACAACGGCAACCTGTATTGCCTCAACGCCAATACGGGGGCGCAGTATTGGTTTAACCCGTGCTGCGAGTGGATCGGCTCCTCGCCCCTGGTGGTGCCGCAGCACAACCTGGTGTACGTGGGGCTGGAATACGCCAAACCCCGCGCCAGCGGCAGTGTGGCGGCGTTTGACCTCAACACCGGCGAGAAGCGGTGGGAAAGCTGGTTGCAAGTGGTGCAACACGGCAGCGGGGCTTACTGCGGCTTGAATGATACCGTCATTTTCGGTACCAACGATCATACCGTCGTCAGCTACGCCGCCACCACCGGGGCGATTCAATGGATTTACGACCTGCCGCGCAGCGCCAAATACGCTCCGGTGGTGGATAACACCCGCGGCCTGTGCGCCTTCACCAGCTGGGATGGCGGGATTTACCTGATTGATGCCCTCACTGGCCAAACCAAGTGGCGGGTCGGGACCGGCAACATCTGCTACACCACGCCGCTGATCGTCGGCGACACCCTGTTTGCCGGCAGTGGCGACCAGCATTTTTACGCCATTGATATCCCCACCGGCGAGGTGAAGCTGAAGCTGAACATGGGGGCCCGCGTCTATGGCAACCCGCAGTTCATTCCGCCTCACCACGTGATTGTCGGCGCCACCAACGGCCGGGTGCTGGAGCTGGACGTGAACACCCTGCAGCAAACCGGCTGGTTGAGCGTTCCCGATGGGATCGTCAACCGCATCATGGTGTTGGATGACGGCCAACGGATTGTGGTGCCCACCTACCAGAACGAGCTGTATTGCTACGAACGCCGTTTGGTTACGACGTAGGCGGTAGGAGGGGTTGCATTGGCCCGACCTTTCGGGTAAAGCCCACCCATGGCCAAAAGCGATGTGATTGAATTCGATGGGGTGGTGACCGAGTCGCTGCCCAACACCATGTTCCGGGTTAAGTTGGAAAATGGCGTGGTGGTGCTGTGCCATGTGGCCGGCAAAATGCGCCAGAACAACATCCGGATTCTGGAAGGCGACAAGGTGAAGGTGGAGATGACCCCGTACGACCTCACCAAGGGCCGCATCACCTTCCGCGAAAAGGTGGCGCCGCCACCGGGCATGCCGCCGCGTTAAGAAAATTCGGCCTAGGGGCTTGCCAGCCCTGGGCTTTAGTGTTAATGGCCCGAAACGACCTAGGGAAGACCGTAAAAATGCGTTATATTTCATCGATTCGCGCCGAAAAGAAGCGTGACCGCAAGCTCCAGACCACCCGCCGGACCCGTAACAAGGCCGGGAAGTTTTTGGGCCGTGTGCGCATTGTGATGCGCGACAAGCGCGTGAACGGCAAGACGGGCCGCTATGCCGTCACCCAAGGTTAATTGGTTTAAGTTATTAAACTAAAATATTAATATACATAAGGAGTGTAGCCTGTGGCACGTATCGCGGGTGTGAATATTCCGACCGACAAGCAAGTCTGGGTAGCTTTAACCTACCTGTACGGCGTTGGTCCTTCCAATACTTACGACATTTTGAAAGCCGCCAAGGTGGAACCCACCAAGCGCGTGCACGCGCTCAGCGAAGATGAGATTTCCCGCATCCGGAACGTGATTGACGCCAGCGTACCCGTGGAAGGGGATCTGCGCCGCCAGGTCAGCCTGAACATCAAGCGCCTGATGGACTTGGGCTGCTACCGCGGCCTGCGCCACCGCAAGGGTTTGCCCGTCCGCGGCCAACGCACCCACAGCAACGCCCGCACCCGCAAAGGCCCGCGCAAAGTGGGTGTGGCGAACAAGAAAACCACCAGCAAGTAAGCGGAGAGGACTTTAAGCCATGAACACCCCCGCCAAAGCCCCTGCCAAGCAAGGCCAAAAGGCTGGCGCCGCCGCCCGCCCGATGAAGCGCAAAGACCGCAAGAATATTACCTCTGCGGTGGCCCACGTGCTTTCCACCTTCAACAACACCATCGTCACGATCACCGACTTCCAAGGCAACACCATTGCCCAGGGCAGCGCGGGCAGCCAAGGCTTTAAGGGCAGCCGGAAGGGCACCCCGTTTGCCGCCCAGCAGGCCGCCGAAGGCGCTGGCCGTGCCGCCAAGGAACACGGCGTGCGCACGCTGGAAGTGCAATTGAAGGGCCCGGGCGCCGGGCGCGAAAGCGCGCTGCGCGGCCTGCAAGCCCAAGGGTTTGAAATCCACAGCATCCGCGATGTGACGGCGATCCCGCACAACGGATGCCGCGCGCCGAAGCGCCGCCGCGTGTAAGCCCATTCCCCGGCTGGCCTGCGGGTGCACACCCCCCGCAGCCAGCACCGCGGGGGTTGAGTGGGTGTACCAGAGCCAGACCTTACAGAGATCAGAACAGAACGGAGGCCTCCATGCAGATTCAAGCCAACTGGAAGGAACTCATCAAACCCACGAAAGTGGCGATGAGCGCCGGCGACAACAAAAAGCAGGCTGGTTTCACTGTCGAGCCGCTCGAGCGTGGCTTCGGCCACACCCTGGGCAACGCCCTGCGCCGCGTGCTGCTTTCCAGCCTGCAAGGGGCGGCCATCACCAGCATTAAGGTGGAAGGCGCGGTGCACGAGTTTGCCACTCTGCCGGGCGTGATGGAAGACCTGACCGAAATTATCCTGAACCTCAAAGCCCTGGCCGTGCGCAGCCACGCCAGCGAGCCCAAGACCGTGATCCTGCACAAGAAGGGCGCCGGCGCCGTGACCGCCGCCGACATCCAACTCGGCCACGACATCGACGTGATCGATCCCCACCACCACATCTGCACGCTGTCCGACAAGGGCGAGCTGCGCATGGAGCTGACCATCGGCACCGGCAAGGGCTACAGCCCCGCCGCCGACCGCAAGAACCAAGAGCGCCCGGCCGGCACCCTGCTGATCGACGCCATCTACAGCCCGATCCGCCGCGTCAGCTTTAAGGTGAGCGACGCCCGCGTGGGCCAGATCACCGACTACGACAAGCTGGTGATGGACGTGGAAACCAACGGGGTGGTCAGCCCGGAAGATGCGCTGGCCTTCGCCGCCCGCATCCTGCAAGACCAACTGGGCGTGTTCATCAACTTTGAGGACATCGCCGACGATGCCAAGCGCACCGATGAGCTGATCGATATCAACCCGCACCTGCTGATGAAGGTGGATGAGCTGGAGCTCTCCGTCCGCAGCGCCAACTGCCTGAAGAACGAGAACATCGTCTACATCGGCGACCTGGTGCAAAAGAGCGAGAGCGAAATGCTCAAAACCCCGAACTTCGGCCGCAAGAGCTTGAACGAAATCAAGGATCTGCTTGGCCAGATGGGCCTCGGCCTCGGCATGCGCCTGGAAAACTGGCCGCCCGAAAATATCGAAGACCTGGCCCGCCGCCTGAGCCAACAAGTTCAGTAATCTCATTGTGCTGCAACAAGCCTGAACTCTGTTCAGGCTTGTTTGCTTTTAAGTTTATAAAGGCATGATAATAACGGAGTTTATTTAGAGCAGCCCAATGATTCATTCGCAACGCTTGCGCCAATGTGCCCAAAAATTTGGTGGGATAAGCAAGTTTGCGAACGAAACAGGTGTTTCTCGTGCGCAGTTTAACCGTTACTTAGCAGGAACCCCGGTACCTTCCGACACCTTAAGGCGTATGGCCAATACCGCCAATGTCTCGGTTGGTTGGCTGATGGGAGAGGCCGCAGCTGGCCAACTTGGATTACGGGATTATCTGAACCTCACCCGCGAAACCGCCGAACGCCTGCAGTTACAATTACAACGCACTACCCTGCCACGGGCGTTTAATTCTATTGAACTGGCTCGGGCAATTGAATTGATGGTCTTTAGTCAAACGTATGTTTATAATCAATCTGGTGAATATTTTGAGTATACAGAAAATGATATATATCATGGATTACATTACTTAAATCACCTATGCCAATATGATAACTTAGAAGTATATGTTGAAGGATGTAAGATATATGCGGGTTTG
>JADCGN010000040.1 GCA_020249005.1 Alphaproteobacteria bacterium | reverse complement strand
GGCAAGCCCCCCCTGGCGGTGGTAGCAGGGGGGTGTGACTGCACCCGCGCTCTTTCAACCCGCCTTTGCCTTCCCGCCTGCTGGCGACCAACCGCAGGCGATTGCCGATTTGTGCCGCTTTCTGGGCCCAGAACAGCGCCGCGATGCCGTGCTGCTGGGGGTGACGGGCAGCGGCAAGACCTTCACCATGGCCAACGTGATTGCCAATTTGGGCCGCCCGGCGCTGATCTTGGCCCACAACAAAACCCTGGCCGCCCAGCTGTATGAGGAATTTAAGGCGTTTTTCCCCCACAATGCGGTGGAGTATTTCGTCAGCTACTACGACTACTACCAGCCCGAGGCCTACGTGCCGCGCAGCAATACCTACATTGAAAAAACCGCCCAGGTGAATGAGCAAATCGACCGCCTGCGGCACAGCGCCACCCGCGCCTTGCTGGAACGGCGCGACGTGGTGGTGGTCGCGTCGGTCAGCTGCATCTACGGGATTGGCGCGCGCGAAAACTATGCCGAAATGGTGATTACGCTGCGCAAAGGCGATGTGGTGGACCGTGAGCTGCTGCTGCGCAAATTCGCCGAGCTGCAATACAGCCGCAACGATACTGTGCTGGAACGCGGGAATTTCCGGGCCAAGGGCGAGGTGGTGGAGATCTTCCCGAGCCACCTGGAAGATGAAGCCTGGCGCCTCACGCTGTTTGGTGACGAGGTGGAGAAACTGGAGCGCTACGACCCCCTCACCGGCGAGAAATTGGGCCAGCTAGAGCAAGTATGGATTTACCCCAACAGCCACTACGTCACCCCCAAACCCGCCTTGCACCGCGCGATGCAGGCCATCAAGGCCGAGCTTAAGGAGCGGCTGGCATGGTTCACTGCGCAACACAAACTGCTGGAAGAGCAGCGCCTGCGCGAGCGCACCACCTTTGACTTGGAAATGCTCGCCGCCGCCGGGTTTTGCAACGGGATTGAAAACTACAGCCGCCACCTCACCGGCCGGGCGCCGGGCGAAGCACCGGAAACGCTGTTCGATTACCTGCCCGACGATGCCTTGCTGTTCGTGGATGAAAGCCATGTGACGGTACCGCAAATCGGTGGGATGAGCCGCGGCGACCGGGTGCGCAAGCAAACGCTGGTGGATTTTGGCTTCCGTCTGCCGAGTGCGATTGACAACCGCCCGCTGACCTTTGAGGAATGGGACGCCCGCCGCCCGCAGACGGTGTACGTATCCGCCACGCCCGCGCCGTACGAACTTGGCCTGGCCCAGGGAGCCATTACCGAACAGGTGGCCCGCCCCACCGGGCTGATTGACCCCGAGGTGGTGATGAAGCCGGTGAAGGGCCAGGTGGATGACGTGCTGGAGGAAATCCGCCAAACCACCGCCAAGGGGTTCCGCACGCTGATCACCACGCTCACCAAAAAGATGGCCGAGCAGCTGACCACCTACCTGGGCGAGCACGGCGTGCGAGTGCGCTACTTGCACAGCGATATCGAGACGCTGGAGCGGGCCGAAATCGTGCGCGACCTGCGGCTGGGCGCCTACGACGTGCTGGTGGGGATTAACCTGCTGCGGGAAGGACTGGATATTCCGGAAGTGGGCTTGGTGGCGATTCTGGACGCCGACAAGGAAGGCTTTTTGCGCAGCGCGACCAGCCTCATTCAAACCGTGGGCCGCGCGGCACGGAACGTGGAAGGCCGCGCGGTGCTGTATGCCGACACCATCACCGGTTCGATGCAGACCATGCTGGAAGAATGCGGCCGCCGCCGCGCCAAGCAGCTGGCGTTTAATACCGAACACGGCATTACCCCCACCAGCACCGTGCGCGCGGTGAGCGAGGGGATTGTGGGCGCCGCGCGCCAACCCGACGCCAAACAGGAACGCCGTAAGGCCGAAGGCAAGGTGCTGAGCTTAGGGATTGCCGACCTGCCGAAAGAAATCGCGCAGCTGAAAAAGCTGATGTTCAAGGCCGCCAGCGAACTGGATTTTGAACAGGCCGCCGCGCTGCGCGACCGGGTGCAGGAACTGGAGGCGCTGGAGTTGAAGGTGGGGGGCATTGCTGACGCTGATATTCGTGAAAACAACGACTAATCGCGCCGCTGGGTGCAGGGGTTTTCCACACGCGCGGCGCGGCTGACTTTTTGTAAGGTTTGTCAAGCACATTAATCTGATGTTTTTATATCAATTTAATTAATTTCAATAGATTAAATAAAGACTCTATCCTGCTTAAAATAAAGGCAGGGCGGCCAAATCCCCCAATTTGGTAAGGTTTGAACGACAGGCACACAGGGTTATCCACAGGCTTATCCCCCCTGCTTGGGGGTGATTGCCGCAAGCCATGGAATTGGTTAGCGTGCCTCCATGCGTTTGTTGGCTTATCCCCTCAGTACTCACCCGCCCGACCTGGTGCCGGCCCGCAGCAACCGGGCGTGGATGGACGCCACCGGACAACGCTTTGCCTACCGCTGCATTCCGCTGGGTTTTGCCAACGGCAGCGGCTGGGAGCTGCTCAACCCCACGCCCTTTGCCGCCAGTTGGAATGGCGATAGTGGCACTGAGGCCATCAAGATTTACCCCGTGGATGGGGCGCCCCCGCCGCGTTTGGTAACCAGCCACTTTGGCCATGGCGTACTGACCTTTCACACCGAATATCTATTCCGCACGCCGCCGGGCTGGGGCGTGGTGGTGCGGGGCAGCCCCAACCGCCCCAAGGATGGCATCGCCGCCCTGGAAGGGTTGGTGGAAACCGATTGGTTGCCCTTTCCCTTCACCATGAACTGGCTGTTCACCCGCCCGGGAACCATTAACTTTGAGGCCGGGGAACCCTTTGCGTTTCTCACCCCCACCCCCCATGCCTTGCTGGATGGGATCACGCCCGAGGTGGTGCCGCTTAGCACCAACCCCGGCCTTGAAGCCGAGTACAAAGCCTGGGGTGAATCACGCGCTAACTTCAACAAAGCCTTGGCCGAAAAACACCCCGAGGCGGTGAAGCAAGGCTGGCAGCGCTACTACGTGAAAGGTACCACGGCCACCGGCGACAGCGCCCCGGCCCACCACCTTTCCGCCCGTAAACTCAACGCGCCGGTGGCCACGCCCAACCCTGCGCCGCTGCCTGGCAGCTTGGAAGAGACCTGGGCCGAGGTGCAGGCCAAAGGGCCGCGGACGCCCGCCGATTAGCGGCGCTTGACGCTGCCGCCATTCTCAGGCACATACCCAGGCGGTAGGGCCCGTAACTCAGTTGGTAGAGTGCCTGCTTTGCAAGCAGGATGCCGTCGGTTCGAATCCGTCCGGGTCCACCAAATTAATTTTGGCTTCCACCTGTCACGGCGGAACGAGGCTCTTGCCTCAATCCGTCCGGGTCCACCAGTTGATTTAAGCTCCCTCCCAAGCGTCACGGCGAGCGGGGCTTCAGCCTCACCCACCCAATTACTGCTTCAGGCCAAACCCGTTCTGCAGTTGCCACCAGGCCACGCTGGCCATCGCGCCGACCATCGCAGCGAGGACCGCGACGCATACCCCAATGCTGACATCGCTGTGGCCGAGCAGGCCGTAGCGGAAGCCGTTCACCAAGTAAAAGAGCGGGTTGGCGTAGGTAATGGCCTGTGCCCAGGTAGGCAGCGCCTGCACCGAGTAGAACACCCCGCCCAAGTACACCAAGGGCGTGATCACGAAGGTGGGGACGATGCTGATGCCATCGAAACTTTTGGCATAGATGCCGTTGATCAGCCCGCCCAGGGCAAACAGCGTGGCGGAAAAGAGCAGGAACAGCAGCACGAAAAACGGATGCGGCACGCTGGGCAGCGCGAAGAACAGCGAGACCAGCAGCACCAGCAGGCCCACCACCATCCCACGCACCACGCCGGTGGAGATGAAACCCACCAGCATCAGCCAGGCGGGCATGGGCGACACCAAAATCTCATCGATGCTGCGCACGAAGAACTTGCTCTGGAAAAACGCCGTGGCCACGTTGGAAAACGCATTGGTCACCACCGCGAGCATCACCAGCCCCGGCACCACAAACGCCATGTAGGGCACACCGCCAACTTCACCGATTTTGCTACCAAGCACGGTGCCAAACACCAGGAAATAAAGCATGGACGTGACGATGCTGGGCAGGAAGGTTTGGGGCCAGATGCGCACAATGCGCACCAAATCCTTACGCAGCATGGTGGTGTAGGCGGTGAGGAGTTGGGCAGAGGTCATGCGGTGGCTCCCAATTTTGGTTGGCCGTGGGTTTGGGTCAGCTGCAGATACACTTCCTCCAGCCGCCCGCCCTTAAAGGTTTTGTCGTGCGGATTTTCCTTCGTTACGGCCAGCAAGTCGGCCCGCGGCCCTTGGCGAATGATGTGGCCATGGTTGATGATCGCAATGTTTTCACACAGCGCCTCGGCCTCTTCCAGGTAATGGGTGGTCAGCAAAATCGTCACGCCCTCGCGCACCAAGCCTTGCAGAAACTCCCACATACTGCGGCGCAACTCCACATCCACCCCGGCGGTGGGTTCATCGAGAATCAGTAATTTCGGTTTTTGCACCAAGGCGCGGGCAATCATCAGGCGGCGCTTCATCCCGCCGGAAAGGGTGCGCGCGGGTTGCTGCAGTTTCTCGCCCAGGCCCAGGCTTTTCAGCAGCGCTTCGGCGCGGGGCAGCGCTTCCCGGCGCGGAATGCCGTAGTAACCCGCTTGGTTCACCACAATATCCAGGCATTTTTCAAACGGGTTGAAGTTCACTTCCTGCGGCACAATCCCCAGCTGCGCCTTGGCCGCTTGCGGGTGCGTGGTGGCGTCGATACCAAACACCTCCACGCTGCCGCCAGTCTTTTCCACCAACCCCATCACGATGCCAATCAACGTGGTTTTGCCCGCGCCGTTGGGGCCCAACAGAGCATAAAAACCACCCGCCGGAATGGTGAGGGAAACATCATGCAAGGCCACCGTACCGGTGGGGTAAACCTTGCGCACATGGGAGAGAGTGAGCGCATTCATCGGCGCGCAGCCTAAACCCGGGGGCAGCCTGCACGCAAGCCCGGCGCCGATGGGGAAGAATATTACCCAGATCTTGCACGCCCGCGCGTAACCTTTAGGCAAGGGTTTTGCTTTGTGCATCCAGGCGTTTTAGGCTGGAAGCATCATGGTTTTACGTCGCACACTGCCGTCTCGCCTCACCGGTGCGCCACCGGCGGGCGGCAAGCCTGCGGCCAATAAGCCCGTGCCTGCCGCGGCAGAACCGCTTGCCACCCCCCCTCGGGAGGCGGCCCCCACTGCATCAGTTGCGCCAATCGCCGCCCCCAACGCCGCCGCCTTGGCCGCGGCGGCCGCCTTGGTGACGGCCGTGCCGCCCCCTGCCGCAATGCCGCTGCCGGAAGCCCGTGTGCCCTCCCCCACCCCGAGCCCGGTTGACCTTACACCCGTGGTGCCGCCCGCGCCGGTGGCCGAACCCGCGCCAACGGTGGCGGTCGCTGCGCCAGCTACCGCGGCCGACGAGTTTGGCTCGGCCCCGGTGGTGGCCCAACGCGTGTTGGAGGATTCCTTCATTACCCCCACGGCGGCCAGCACCACGCCCTCACCTGCGGTGGCGGCGGTTGCGGAACCTGCTGCGCCGGTGGCCCCGGTGGTGGCAACGGCTCCTGTTGCAGCCATCCCATCTGTAACCGTTGCTGAACCCGCTGCTGCGCCGGTACCGGTGGCACCCATGGCCGACGCTGCCCCCGCAGCCCCCACACCTGCGGTGGAAACAACCGCCGCCGAACCCACTGCGGCAGGCCCGACCGACTTTTTGCAAGACAACCCCTTTGTGGCCAGCGCTCCCGCCGTGGCCTCGCGCCCGCCCGAGAACCCGCTGCGCCGCCGCGTGAACAAGCCCGACCGTCCGCGTCCGGCTCCGCCCAAGCCGCGTGAGATAGTGGCTGAAGAAACCTTACCCGCGGCCACGGCTCCAGACCGTCCGACAGTGGTTGCGGCGGCACCGGCCGCGCCTACGCCCAACAAGCCTGCCCGGCAGGTAACGCCGCGCGATTTTGCCGCCGCAACCGTGGTGGCCGCGGCCCCTGCGGCCGCGGCCGCAGGGGCCGCACCCGCGCTGGATATGGCGCCGGAAATTCCAGTCGACACCCGCCCGCTTGACCGCGTGGACGAGGAACTGATTGCCAGCGGCATTATCGCAGGCCCCGCCGGGGACACCCTCACCAGCCAAGTGCCCACCAGCCTGGCGGTAGCCGAAACGCCTTTCCCGGCAGGTTTTTTGGGCGAAACGATGGTCGAACCCCCGGCCCCGCCCCCCAGTGTGGCGGCCACGCCCGGCTTCACGCTGGCCACCGCACCGCTGACGCAACCGCCAAGTGGGCCGTTTTCGTCGGGCCTGGCCCCTGCCACCCCTGGGGCCTGGGAGGTGGAGCCCGGCACCCCAACCCCACCGCCCGATATCTTTAAGCCCCAAGCCGCGGTTAGCAGTTTGCCAGCCGGGTTTGAACAGCCCGCCCCAGGGCGTGTGCCGCCGCCCACTTTGCCCGAAAGCCGCCCCAGCCGGGCGCAATTGGCCGCCGCCGGGCGCCCCGGCACCAGTTGGGCCGGAATGGCCGTCGCGGCTGCCGCGTTGGGTGGCGTGGGCTTGTTTGTGTGGCACCAAGCCACGCAGCCCGGCGGCTTGGAAAATGTGAACGCCCAGTTGGCCAAGCTGGCCCAACCCCGGCCTACCCAACTGGCGCAGGCGCCGGCAGGTGATGGTGCCCTGCTGCCACCGCCCACCCAACTGGCCGGACAGGGTGACGTTGGCAAAGCTCAAATTGAGTTTGCCGCGCCGCTGCCCGACCCGAACCAACCGATTGCCGCCAACGGTACCGAAGCGATGCCGGACGATATTTCGATGTTCGCCAAGCTGCAGCGGGAAATTCAAGCCGCCCGCGCCGAGCGCGAAGGGGCCGCCGGCGGGGCGGCCACGGCGCCCACGGTGGCGGGTGGGGCTACGCCGGCTGCCCCTGCAGCACCGCTCACCAAAGAGCAGTCGGACAAAGAATTGGAACAGTACCGCCAATTGCTGGCCAGCGCCGACCCCAACACCGCCCCCAAGCCGCGGGAATTTTTGCGTGACCCGGACGCCTACATGGATGGCAGCAGCAATGCGCCGCCGGTAAGCAGCGCCGACGGGGCCCTGCTGCCGCCGCCCGCCACGCGGGCCGAACAAGGCCGCGCCGGCAACGGCACCTTGCCCCCGCCCAACGAGCTTTACACCAACAACCCCAAAAATTTGCCGATCGTGGCCGAACCACAAATGCAGGAAGCGCCGCGCATCCGCCAACTGGAAGACTTTGCCGCCGAGCTGTTCCCGCAAGACACGCCCAAGGTAAAGATTCCGCAAGGGGTGCGCCCGCAGTTGGCCGCGACCGACTTCCCCAGCCTGGAAGTGTTAAGCTTCGTGCCCGGCCGTGGGCTGATTGCCAGCGCCAATGGCAAAGAAGGCGTACTGATGGTGGGCGAGAGCATCAGCGGCTGGCAGCTGACCGACGTTTCCACCGACATGGCCGAGTTCCGCGCAGGCAACCGCAGCTACATCCTCACCGCACAAAACTAACGCGCTGCGGCGGTGGCCTAGACCAGGCTATCCACCACCATCGCCACAAACAACCACCCCAAGTAAAACAGGCTGCGACGGAAGGTGAGGCGCGCCAAGGTATCGGCTGCCATGCCCTGCCGCGGGGCGTGCAACAGCTGCCATGCCGCGTGGCTCCACCACAGGCCCAAGCTTAATGCGGCCAGGCTGTAGAGCCACCCGAGCGGCGCATAGAGCCCACCCAGCAGGGTCAGCGGTACCAGCACCATCAGGTAGCGTACGATCATCACCCGCGTGGCGGCCGCGCCATGCACCACCGGGTACATGGGGATTTTGGCCTTGGTGTAATCGGCGTTCATGAACAGCGCCAAGGCCCAAAAGTGCGGCGGCGTCCAGGCAAAGATAATCGCAAACATCAGCCAGGGCAGCGGGTGGCTGACGTCGCCTTGTACCGCGGCCCACCCCACCAGCGGCGGGAAGGCGCCGGCGGCGCCGCCGATCACGATGTTCTGCACCGTGCGGCGCTTCAGCAGCATGGTGTAGATGAACACATAGAACAGCGCCCCGGCCAGGTTCATCACGCCAGCCCACGGCGCGGCGGTGGCCGCCAAGAGCGTGCCCAGGGCCATCAGCAAACTGCCCCACAGGTAGACAAATCGGTGGCCCAACCGCCCCTGCGGCAAGGGGCGGTTGGCGGTCCGGCGCATCAGGGGGTCGATGTCGCGGTCCCACGCCATGTTCACGCTGTTGGCGCCGGCGGCGGCCACGCACAGCCCCAGTGTGGCCCACGCCAAGGGCAAGGCGCTGAGTTGCAGCAATTCCAGATTGCCCTTCGCCGCCACCAGGCCGCCGCACAGGCAGGTGATGGCCAGCAGCAAAATGATGCGCGGCTTGGCCAGCGCGATGAGGTCACGCCACAGCGGCACGGCGTGCGGGGCAGCGGTGGCCTTCACGCCGCGCTTACTTTTTACGGGTCGGTTTGGTAACACCGGCAGCTGGTACGCTGGCCAACGTCAGCGGCACCGCCACCGCAGCCAACAGCGTCAGCGTGCCCCAGCCCAGGTGGGCGATCGAGAGCGGGTAGTAATACTCGGGGAAGCTGGCAAAACTGTAGAGGGTGAGAATACCCAACACCACCTGCCCCAGCACCATCAGGTGCAGCTGCAGCGCCGCTTGCCGTATGGGGGGTTGGCTGCGCCGTTTGGCCACCACCAGCAACACCACCGAAAGAATGAAAGTGAGCAGCGCAAACAACCGATGCTGCATGTGAATGTGTTGGCCCACATCCACCTTGGGCGAGGGCAGCCACACCCCCGCGCAGGAAAAGAGCCCGCCACACACGCCACCACTGTGGCTGGAGCTGACGGCCGCCCCCATCAGCATTGTCAGCCACACCAACACCGGGGCGGCCACCGCCAGGCCCCACAATATCAGCGGGGCCTTAGCGCGTACCGCCGGGGCTGGTACGCGCTGGCGCCACCACAGCCAGAACAATGCCAAGGTGAAGAGCATGGCATTGCCTAAATGCAGCACCACGCTCCAATGAATATTGCTGAACCAGACCGTCACTGCCCCCAGCTTGATTTGCACCGCCAGCAACCCGGCCGCCAACAACAGCGGTGTATTGATGGTTTTCGGTTGCCACAGGCTGCCGATCAGCAGGCCAATCAGGCCAAAGCCTACCACGGCGGCCAGGCCACGGTGGCCCCATTCCAGCAGCACCTGCCACCATACGTAGTGCTGGCCGTTCACCACATAGCCCTCCAGGTGCCCGGCTTCAATCACGCGGCTTTCCGGCCAGGGCCACCACAGGCCGTAGCAATGCGGCCAATCGGGGCAGGCCATGCCGGCGTCGTACACGCGGGTGGCGCCACCCACGATGATGAGTAAAATGGTCAGGCTTAGGGTAGCCAGGGTCAGGAACTGATACACGCGGGGGCTCATGGGTGGCACCCTACGGCGCGCGCCAAAAAAGGCAAGCTACTTCCGTGCCACCAACAGCGTGTAGGTTTGCACGTTCCGCGGCAGCGCTAAGCCCTGGGCATACGCCTGCAGCAGCGGCGGCAGCGTGGTTTCCAGCCCGTAGGGCAGGTTCAGCGCCACCATGGCCGTGCCCTGCAGCGCGAAGCCCGCAAAGCGCTCCGCCCAGCGCCACTGCGCCAGGTAAGTGGCCTGAACGTTCAGCACTTTTAAGCCTTCGATCACCGGCTGGTGTTGGCCCTTGCTTTTGCCCACACCCAAGATGGGCAGCCACACCACCACCCCGGCGGCTGGGTTTTTGGTAAGAATTTTTTGCACCGTGCTAGTCACGGTGGGGTATTCTTCCGCACGTTCAAAACTGGGGTCAAGCAGCACCACATCCCGTTGACCGGCCTTCACCAAGGCTGGAATCTGCACCCATCCATTGTCATCGTGGCAGTGGATGTTGGCCTGACCCCGGGCCCAGCGGTGCAACTTGGCCCGTTCGGTGGGGTGTAGTTCGCACAGGTGCAGGTGGTCGGTGCTGCGCAGCAGGTGCGCCGCCACCGCCGGGCTACCCGGAATGGTGGTGAGCACACCGGTGGGGTTCAAAGCCCGCACGGCATCGCCAAAGGGCCCCGGCAGCGTGGCCAACGCCAAGGCACCTAAACCGTGTTGCCACTCGGCGCCGCGTTGGGTTTCTGCTTCGGCTAACGGATAGACCCCGCGCCCAGCGTGGGTTTCATACACCTTCAGCGGTTTAGGCTTTTGCGTTAAGGCCTCCAACACCGCGGCCCACAGCGCATGTTTCAGCACATCGGCCGGGTTACCCGCATGGTAGGCGTGTTGGTAGCTAAGCACGGCGGCCTCGGCTTAAGATCCAGCTCCCCAACGCGGCGGCCAACAGGCTGCCCGTCAACACCCCAGCTTTGGCGGCGGCGAGCAGCTCGGGGTGCACGCCTTCATACGCCAACTTGCCCACAAACAAGCTCATGGTGAAGCCGATCAGATCGGAAGAG
>JADCGN010000004.1 GCA_020249005.1 Alphaproteobacteria bacterium | reverse complement strand
TCACGATTAGCGGAAAGGGCGAAACTTTCAGGGTTAGCGCAAACGACAAGGCAATCAGCCCCACCAGCAATACGGTGGTGACGTTGCCCATCAACGCCGAGCCCACCATCGTCACCAGGTTCATCACCACCAGCAGCCCCAACGGCTTAGCCTGCACCAACCGCGCCCCCATCAGGGCCAAATATTCAAACAGGCCGGTCAGCTTGGTGATGCCCACAATCACCATCATCCCCAGCAGCAGCCCCAGCGTGTTGAAGTCGATCGCAGCCACCGCTTGGTCTTGGTTCAACACCCCGGCGTAGATCATCAGCCCCGCCCCGGCCAACGCCACCAATGCACGATTGACGCGCTCGCTTAAAATCAGCGCATAAACCAACAGGAAAATCCCCACCGCCAGCGGCATCACCGGCAAACCAAACACGGGCATCGAAGGCGCGGCCAACGCCACGGCCGAAGCAGCGACAGTCATCACAAGTCTCTTTACCTTGGTTTCAGAGGCAGCCGTGCCGCGCGCTGCAGCGTTTTGCGCGCCATTTCCGCATCAAGGGCCATTCTGCCAGAGGCCATCCCGCACCGGGGGGTGGGGACAGCGGGCGGGATTTACGCCGGTCTGATGAAGGTGTCAATCCTGTGCCGCCGCCGCATTCACAAAATCAATCAAGGGTTCCAAGACCGTACGCTCATCCCAACAGCGTTGTTTAAAGTCGCGATGGTAAGTATCGATCGGTGCCGCCGAAGCCTTGGCCACCGCCACGGCGTGACCAAAGTCGGCAGCATGCATCACGTAAATTAGGGAGACCCCATCGGCCTGGTGGTCGAGAAACGCGGCTTCCAAGGTCACGCCCTCGGCTGCCAAGGTGGCCAGTACTTCGTCACTCCGGCGGTTTAGTTCTGCCGCCCAAGCAGCAACCTCGGCTTCACAGCCGGGCTGGAGCCGCACCTTAATGCAGCGGGTTGGCACCCGGCGCTATCCTAGGATTTTCTTCACCGCCGCGCCAATGTCGCTGGTGGTCTGCACCATCGTCACGCCGGCGGCCTGCAGCGCGGCAATTTTGGCCTCGGCGGTGTCGTTTCCGCCCGAGATGATCGCCCCGGCATGGCCCATGCGCTTGCCTTTGGGCGCACTGGCCCCGGCAATGAAGCCCACCACCGGCTTGGTCAGGCTGGTCTTGATGAACTCCGCCGCCTCAATTTCGGCCATCCCGCCGATTTCGCCGATCATCACAATCGCCTCGGTCTGCGGGTCGTTTTCAAACGCGCTGAGCACCTGAATGAAGTTGGTGCCATGCACCGGGTCGCCGCCAATCCCCACGCAGGTGCTTTGGCCCAAGCCCACGTCGGTGGTTTGCTTCACGGCCTCATACGTCAGTGTGCCGCTCTTGCTGACCACGCCCACCCGGCCCTTCATATGGATGTGCGCGGGCATAATCCCAATCTTGCAGCCCGTGCCGTTCTCACCGGGCGTAATCACACCCGGGCAGTTGGGGCCAATCAGCCGCATGGTGCATTTCGGGTCTTGCAGCTTGCGCTTCACCCGCACCATATCCAGCACCGGGATGCCTTCGGTGATGCACACACAAATGCGAATCCCCGCCGCTTCGGCTTCCAAAATCGCATCGGCGGCGCCGGCGGGCGGGACGTAAATCACACTGGCCTCCGCACCGGTCACGGCCACCGCTTCGGCCACCGTGTTGAACACCGGCAGCCCCAGGTGCGTGGTGCCACCCTTCCCTGGCGTGACGCCGCCCACATAGCGGGTGCCGTATTTCAAGCCCTGCTCGGTATGGAATGTGCCGTTCTTGCCGGTAAAGCCTTGGGTGATGACTTTGGTTTCGGGGGTGATGAAGATGGACATCGTACGTGCTTTCCAGAACTATTTTTCAATCGCCGCCACAATTTTCTCGGCAGCATCTTTCAGGCTGTGCCCGGCAATAATCGGCAGCCCGCTTTCGGCCAAGATTTTATTCCCCAGCTCCACATTGGTGCCCTCCAAGCGCACCACCAGCGGCACGTGCAGGTTCACCGCCTTGGCGGCAGCCACAATCCCGTTAGCAATGATGTCGCACTTCATGATACCGCCGAAAATGTTGATGAGGATCCCCTTCACTTGGGTGTCGCCCAGAATGATTTTGAGCGCCGCCGTCACCTTGGCTTCGTCGGCGCCGCCGCCCACATCCAAAAAGTTGGCCGGTGCCGCGCCTTTGGCCGCGCCAATGTGCTTGATGATGTCCATCGTCGCCATCGCCAGCCCGGCACCGTTCACCATGCAGCCGATATTGCCATCCAACCCCACGTAGTTCAGGTCGTATTTGCGGGCCTCGGTTTCGCGGGGGTCGTGCTGGGTGGTGTCATCCATTGCCGCCAGCTCGGGGTGCTTAAACAGTGCGTTGTCATCGAGCACCACTTTGCCATCCAGCGCCTGCACATCGCCATCCTTGGTCACCACCAGCGGGTTGATTTCCACAATCGCCGCATCGGTTTCCAGGTACATGGTGTAAAGGTTCAGCATAAAGGTCACGGCCTTGGCCACCTGGGCGCCTTCCAGGCCCAGCGCAAACGCCAAGTTGCGGGCCTGATAGGGCTGCAGGCCCAAGGCCGGGTCGATCGTCTCCTTGATGATTTTCTCGGGCGTTTCGTGCGCCACCTTCTCAATTTCCACCCCGCCCTCGGTGCTGGCCATCATCACCAGGCGGCCTTGGCTGCGGTCGAGCAAAATTGCCAAATACAATTCCCGCGCAATGTCGATGCCCACCGTCACGAACACGCTGTTCACCGGCTGGCCCTTGGCATCGGTCTGATAGGTGATCAGGTTGCGGCCCAGCATCCCGGCGGCGGCGGCTCC
>JADCGN010000039.1 GCA_020249005.1 Alphaproteobacteria bacterium | reverse complement strand
TGCTGGTGGCGGCCGTCGGCTGGTGGTGGCCCACAGCTATTCCGCCACGCGCTGCGGCCACGGGCCTGCGGGTGGTGCATCTCAACACCTATTACTTTAATGAACAGACGGCTCCTAAACTGGCGTTTGCCGCTATGAGCCAGGCCGACTTGGTAAGCCTACAGGAAGTGAGCCCCGGGCTGGAAGCCCAACTCGCCACCATCAGCAGCACCTATCCCCATCAGCGCATCAGCCGTGCGCCGACCCCGATGGCGCTGCTGAGCGTGTACCCATTAACCCGGGCGCAAGCCTGGGGCCCACAGGCGGTGCTGTATCATGTGGGCCGTCCTGTGGCGCAGGGTGGGGCATTTTACGTGCTACAGATATATCCGCAGTCACCTCATGGGCCCACCGCACTGGCAACGCGTAACACGCTGTTGGCGCAAGTGATTCAGGCGTTGCCCAACCTGCCCCGCCCGTTGCTGATGGTGGGGGATTTTAACACCGTGCCATGGGATTCGGCGCTCCAGGCACTCCATCCAGCCTTGTCGTTAGCCGGTGGTTGGCGCGCCTGGCAGCCCAGCTTCCCCACCTGGTTGCCGGTCACGCCGCTTGATCATCTCTATGCCTCACCGCATTGGCCCAAGGCCGCGGCACAGCGGGCGCGGGTGGCGGGCACCGACCATTTGGGTTTGGTGGTCGATTTTCCGGTGCGCTAATCCGCATAAAAAAACCGCCCCAGCATGCTGTGCTGGGGCGATCGTGGCGACGGCCATCAACGCCGGGTCTCTTGGGTGTGAGGGAGGTTTGGCACCGCCACCCGCATGACCCGTTTGATGCCTTGCGGGTGCAGTACATACCCCACCACATGGGTTCTTTCTTGCCGTATCACATAGAAGGGCTGAACCGTACGGTTGCTCCCTTGCTGCTCGATCAGACACTCGATCCGGCTGATTCGTGGGGGCCGGGTGGAGGGAATCGCGGCGGCGAATTGTCCGCAGTCTGTCAGACTGATGACGCTGAGGAAAACGTCTGGGTGCGGGAGTTCCAGCACCCACGGCGGAATGAATCGCGCTTGTGTTTCAACTTGCGCGAGCAAACCGAGCAGTAGGTCTTCGGCTTCGGCCCGTTCAGCCAACGGTAATTTGGGCATCACCTCCATTCCATACCGCAGCGCCAGCCGCGTCATTAAGCGTTCGGCATGACGAGGCTCTAGCTCGGCGGGCCGAATCGGCGGAACCGGAATGGTCTGAGCCATGGCCAAAGAAGATACGCAAACCAACACCAGGCAGGCGAGGAGACGCAGCATCGGAGAGCTCCTGAGCGAGAGAGGGAGGGGGATTCAAGAAAACGCGTAAGATTACCGTAAGCGTGAGCGCGGTCTCAACCTTTTGGCAAGGGGGTGTTCAAAGTTTATTTTTTTCGGCAGACTGCGCCCATGCATGCTGTGACCATCGGGAGCGGGGCCCTTCAACCCGTGGTATTTAACCAAACCGCCCCGCTGGCCCTGATTGCCGGCACTTGTGCGCTGGAAAGCCGCGAAACTACTCTACGGACGGCTGAAACCTTGGCAAAGCTCTGCCAAAATTTAGGGCTTGGCCTGGTGTACAAAGGCAGCTTTGATAAGGCCAACCGCACCAGCGCCAGCGGCGCCCGGGGATTAGGGCTGGAGGAAGGCTTACGGGTGCTGGAAGATGTCCGTCGCAATTTGGGTCTGCCGGTGCTGACCGATGTGCACGAAACCATTCAGGTGCCCGCCGTGGCTGAGGTGGCGGATGTGCTGCAGATTCCGGCCTTTTTAGCCCGCCAGACCGACCTGCTGGTGGCCTGCGGCCAAGCGGTGGCCGGACAGCCGGGCAAGGCAGTGAACATTAAGAAAGGCCAATTCATGGCCCCAGCCGATATGGGCCCGGCGGCCAAGAAAATCAGCGGCACCGGGTGCCAAGCCATTCTGTTGACCGAGCGCGGCACCACCTTTGGCTATGGCGACTTGGTGGTGGATTACCGGGGCTTCCCCATCATGGCGCAGACCGGTTGGCCGGTGGTGTTTGACATCACCCACAGCATTATGCGCCCCAGCGGCAAGGGCGAGAGCAGCACCGGCGACCGCAGCTTTGCCGCCCCCCTGGCGCGCGCGGCGGTGGCCGT
The DNA here is from genome assembly GCA_020249005.1 of Alphaproteobacteria bacterium. Classification (GTDB taxonomy): domain Bacteria; phylum Pseudomonadota; class Alphaproteobacteria; order UBA2136; family UBA6156; genus JADCGN01. Next base: position 5,244 of record JADCGN010000039.1, on the reverse strand, counting down.
GGGCGTGGGGGGCCTGTTTGCCGAAACTCACCCCAACCCTGCCAATGCTATCTCCGACCGCGACACCCAATTGCCCTTGGCCGAATTGGCGGACTTTCTGCGGCCCTTGGTGGCGCTTGACCGGGCCGTGAAAGGCCTTTAACCCCATGCCGCATACGCTGCTCTGGAACTGGGTGCGGCCGCGCTGGCGCGGATGGGTGCTGCCTGGGCTGGTGGCCCTGCTGATGCTCTACACCGCCGACCAATTGTTTACCGGTGAGCGCGGGATGCTGACTTGGCGGGTGATGCGGGCCCAAATCGCTGAGCTACGCCAGGATCTTGATGGCCTGCATGCCGAGATTGCCCGCCTGAATAGCCACATTGCGCGCCTGAAAGGCCCCATGCTGGCCGATGGCCGTTACGGCCCGCCCGACAAGGACTTTGTGGATGAGCTGCTGCGGCGTGATCTGGGCGTACTGAAGGATGGCGAAGCGGTGATTCTGCTGCCTGCTGTGGCGGGAGCCGCCAACGCCCATCCTTAAGCGGTTTGGCCGCTCACCACCCGGATCAGGTTGGTAGTACCGCTGGCGCCGAAGGGAATCCCGGCAGTAATCACCATCCGTTCAGCGGGCCCGAGCAGCCCGGCCGTTTGCGCCGCTTGAGTGGCGGCCTGCACCATGCTGTCGGTATCGTGCACGGGCGGGCACACCGTGCCCATTACCCCCCACACCAGCATCAACTGACGCGCCACCTGGGCATGCGGGGTGAGGCCAATTTGCGGCACCGGGGTGCGGGTGCGGGCCAGATTGAGGCTGGTGGCGCCGGTTTCGGTAAAGCCGACCATGGCGCTGGCGTGCAGTTGCTGGGCCAGTGTGGCGGCGGCGGTGCTGGTGGCACAGCTGGCGGTGAGCCCCTGGGCGGGATTGAGCGGCCCGCCGTTGCCTTGCGGGTGCCACAGTTCCGAAGCTTCCGCCCGGGCAATGATCCGCGCCATCACCGCCACCGCCTCCACCGGATGTTTGCCGCTGGCGCTTTCCGCGCTCAGCATCAGGCAATCGGCACCCGCGTAGGTGGCGGTGGCCACATCGCTGGCTTCGGCGCGGGTGGGTACCGGGCTCTCAATCATGCTTTCCAACATTTGGGTGGCCACCACCGCCGGTTTGCCGGATTCGCGAGCCTTGGCCAGGATGGTGCGCTGCAGGGGCGGCACCTCTTCGGGCGGCAATTCCACGCCCAAATCGCCGCGGGCAATCATCACCGCATCGCTGGCGGCGATGATGGCTTCCAGGTTTTGAATCGCGGCCTGCGTTTCAATCTTGGCCATTAGGCGGCAGCCCGGGGCCAAGTGGGGGCGAGCCTGGTGTAAATCTTCCGCCGTTTGCACGAACGAGAGTGCAACATAATCCACTCCAAGCGCGCGGCCCACCACCAAATCGGCCAAGTCCTTGTCGGTCAGCGCGGCCACGGGCAAGCGCCGCCCAGGCGCGTTCAGCCCTTTGTGGCTGCTTAAAATCCCGCCCGCCGTGACGGTGGTGGTGACCACCCCCGCCGCCGTGGCTACCACCACCAGGCGCAACACGCCGTCATTGAGACTCACCGTATCGCCCACTTGCAGCGCGGCCAAAATTTCGGGGTGGGGCAGGGGGGCGCGGGCGCTATCGCCCGGGGTGGGGTTAAGGTCGAGCATAAAGGTTTGCCCCACCTGCAGCACCACGCCCTGCTGCATCTGGCCGATGCGTAGCTTGGGGCCTTGTAAATCCTGCAGCAGCGGGATGTGCCGCCCCAAACGCGCCGCCACCGCCCGCACGTTGGCGGCCGTTTGGCGATGCCGCGCCGCATCGGCGTGGGAGAAGTTGAGCCGAAAGGCGTTGGCCCCGGCAAGGATGAGTTGTTCAATGGTGGCTTCATCCCAGCTGCTGGGCCCGAGGGTCGGCATAATTTTGGTGAAGCGGTGGGGGGCAGCCAGGGTGGGGCTCATCAGGCAACTTTCGGTTTGCGGGGTTTTAAGAGGGGTGCCAGAAACTGCCCGGTGAGGCTGTTGCGGTGCGCGGCGATGGTTTCCGGCGTGCCTTCAGCCACCAATTGGCCACCGCCATTGCCGCCTTCGGGGCCAATGTCGATCACCCAGTCGGCGGTCTTTACCACATCCAGGTTGTGTTCGATGATGATCATGGTGTTGCCGCCATCCACCAGCGTGTGCAGCGTTTTGAGCAATTGGGCAATATCGTGGAAGTGCAGCCCGGTGGTCGGCTCATCCAGAATATAGAGCGTTTTGCCGGTGGCGCGCTTGGCCAGTTCGGTGGCGAGCTTAATCCGCTGCGCTTCCCCACCCGACAGCGTGGTGGCGCTTTGGCCCAAGGCAATGTACCCCAAGCCCACATCCACCAACGGCTTGAGCGCGCGCGCGATACGGGGAATCGGGGCAAAGAATTCGTAGGCTTCCTGCACCGTCATGGTCAGCACCTCGGCAATGCTCTTGCCTTGGTAGCGCACCTCCAGGGTTTCGCGGTTAAAGCGTTGGCCCTTACAAACTTCGCACGGCACGTAAACATCGGGCAGGAATTGCATATCCACCTTAATCACGCCATCGCCCTCACAGGCCTCGCACCGCCCGCCCTTCACGTTGAAGCTGAAGCGCCCCGGGCCGTAGCCGCGGGCCTTGCTTTCCGGCAGCGCGGCGTACCAATCGCGGATGGGGGCATACACCCCGGTGTAGGTGGCCGGGTTGCTGCGCGGGGTGCGGCCAATCGGCGATTGGTCGATGTTCACCAGCTTATCAATGGCCTCCGCACCGCTGATTTTTTCGTGTTTCGCCGGGTGCTCGCGGCTACCGTTCAGCCGGGCGGCCAAGGCGTTGTGCAGGGTATCCATCACCAGGGTGGATTTGCCGCTGCCGCTGACCCCGGTGACACAAGTCATCACGCCGAGCGGAAAGCTGACGGTGAGATTTTGCAGGTTGTTGCCCTGCGCGCCATGCACGGTTAGCGGTGTGGTTTGGGTGGGCTTACGGCGCTTGGTGGGAATCGCAATTGTTTTCCGCCCCGCCAGATAATCGCCGGTGAGGCTGCGCGGTTCGGCCACCAAGTCTGTAACCGTCCCGGCGGCCACCACCTCACCGCCGTGTACGCCGGCTTTAGGGCCCATATCCACCACGTAGTCGGCCAGGCGGATGGCGTCCTCATCGTGCTCCACCACCAGCACGGTGTTATCCAAGTCGCGTAAGCGGGTAAGGGTTTCGAGCAGCCGGGCGTTGTCGCGTTGGTGGAGGCCAATACTTGGTTCATCCAGCACATACAGCACCCCGGTGAGCCCGCTGCCGATTTGGCTGGCTAACCGAATCCGCTGGCTTTCGCCGCCCGAGAGCGTGCCGGCGGTACGTTCAAGCGACAGGTAGGAAAGCCCCACATGGTTGAGGAAGCCGAGGCGTGCCTTAATCTCGCGCAGGATTGGTGCGGCGATGGTGGCCTGGTTGCCGCTCAGCGTGGTTTCCAAGTGTTCGGTGAATTCCAGCGCGCGGGTAATCGGCAACGCGCAGAAGTCATGGACATTTTTACCGCCCACCTGCACCGCCAGGGCGCTGGGGTTGAGGCGTGAGCCGTGGCACGCTTCGCACGGCTTGGCGGCGCGGTAGCGGTTGAGGTCTTCGCGCGCGTAGGGGTTGGTGGATTCATCCCAACGCTTCTTCAAAATCTCCAATGCGCCCGCGAACGGCTTGCGGGTTTGGAAACTGCTCTTGCCGCCTTCGAACACGAAGGGAATGGTCTCGCCGCCGCTGCCGTGCAGCAAAATTTGGCGGATGGCAGCGGGAAGCTTCTGCCAGGGGGTATCTAGCGAAAACTGGTAATGCCGCGACAGTGCGCGCAGATAGTAGGCCCCCGTTTTGTTCAGCTGGAAGCCTTTGCCGACCTTTTCGCGCCAGGGGTGAATCGCCCCTTGGTTTAAAGTCAGGCCTTCCTCCGGCACCACCAGCTCGGGCGCAAAGTAGATCACCTCACCCAAGCCATCGCACACCTGGCAGGCGCCAAACGGGCTGTTGAAGGAAAACAGGCGCGGTTCCAGCTGCGTGGTGTGGCCGCACAAGGGGCAGCTGTGGTTTTCGGAAAAGAGTTGGCGGCTGTTGCTGTCTAGGTTCACCACCTCGGCCAGCCCCTCGGCCAGCTTCAAGGCGGTAACGAGGCCGTCGGCCAGGCGCTGGCGGTAGTCGGCATGGGTTGGCTTGTTGATCAGACGGTCGATCACCACCGCAATCGTGTGTTTCTTTTGCTTGTCCAGCTTGGGGGCGGCGTCTAATTCGATAAGCTGGCCGTTCACTTCGGCGCGGGTGTAGCCCTGCTGCTGCCACAGTTTGAACTCGGCCGCGTACTCGCCTTTCTTCCCGCGGATGACGGGGGCCAGTAGCAGCAACTTGGCGCCTTCCGGCTGGGTGCAGATGTGGTCGACCATCTGCTGCACGGTCTGGGCGGTGATTTCCTGCTGCGGGTGATTGGGGCAAGTGGCCGTGCCCGCGTTGGCGTAGAGCAGGCGCAGGTAATCGTAAATTTCGGTGATGGTGCCGACCGTGCTGCGCGGATTCTTGCTGGTGGTTTTTTGCTCAATCGCAATTGCCGGGGCCAGGCCGTCGATGCGTTGGACGTCGGGCTTGGCGTTCATTTCCAAAAACTGGCGGGCGTAGGCGGAAAGGCTTTCCACATAGCGGCGTTGACCTTCGGCGTAAATGGTGTCGAACGCCAGGCTGCTCTTGCCGCTGCCGCTGACCCCGGTGAGCACGGTGAGGCTGCGCTTGGGGATGTTGAGGCTGACATTCTTCAGGTTGTGCTCGTTGGCCCCGTGGATCATCAGGTGGGTAATTGGGCTGGCAACGGCGGGCGTGGCGGCTTTGGCTTTGGGCATACCGGCTTTTACCATGGGGGCACCCGTTTGCCAAGTTGAATAGTGTAACAAAAATTGCCCCCGCACGCGGCGGGGGCGACGTCACAACCCAGGGCTAACTCGGTGTCGGCAGCAGCCGCTTGAGCGCTTTGGGCGGCAGATCTTTGTTCAGCATCACTACCTCGCCCTTGGGGTTGATGGTACGCAGACCGCCGCAGGGCAGTTGCATGATAATCAACTGACGGGGAGCGGCTTGCGTAGCCATTTTCCGCAGCTTCTTGTAGGCGGATTCCTTGCCATTTTTGTGGCCTTGCACGTGCAAGACGGTGGGTGAAGCAATATTGCTGACGTCGAGATGAAAGAATCGGTAGCCAGAGTCAGACATACGAAGCCCCC
>JADCGN010000038.1 GCA_020249005.1 Alphaproteobacteria bacterium | reverse complement strand
GGGTGCGGCTTTATTGGTGGGCAGGTTGCGGCTGAACTGGTTGGGGCTCCGAAGAATTCAACGGGCGGCTGTTGGCGGTTTTTTCGGCCAGCGCCGGGTTTTCGAACATCGGCAGCTTGGTGCCCTTGTAATCAATCTCAATCCGGCCGTCGGCGGCAAAATCGCGCACAAAGTCATCGCTGTGGGTGTGGCTCCAGCCGCCCAGGTACACCGCAAGCGCAAAGAAATAGATCACCGCGCCCACAATCCCGATGGCACCCGCCTTCATGAACATGCCGTAGGTGGCGGCGTAGTCCTTTTCCACCGCTTGCATATCGTAATGGAGTTTCTCTGCCATGGTCTTGGTCACCTTCCCTGCTTAATTCACGGCCGGCACGCTGGGGCTTGCCGGCTGGGCCAACGGTACGGGCAAATACGCCTGGCCGTAAACACTGCCCTGCGGCATCGGCGGCATTTTGTGGCTAAAACGCCACCAAAAAACACTGATCCCCACCGCCAGCGCCACCACGCCAAGCCCCAAGGCCAACACCACGTTCTTGTTCATGCTCAGGGTTCTGGCACAGGGCCAAGCGCAACACAAGAGGGGCGGCACCGGGTGGTGCCGCCCCTCTTCGGCGTTCAATCGTTGTTGCCGCAGTTATCGTGGCCAACGAGAGGGTACGGCCGCGGCGCGGGCCGCAGTTGCCGCGGCGGCAACAGCCCTTCGGTGCGGGCTTGCGGGTCGGCCTGGCGCTGACGGGGGCTGAGCGGCACCACGTTACTGGGCGGTGCAGCGGCGGCCGTGGCCTGGCCCGGCGGCCGCCGGGGCCTCAGGGCCGCCCGTTCAAACGAACGGTCTGGCTCTTGGGTGGGGGGGAAAAGGGGGTCACGGGCCATTCCATCCTCCATGGCACGGGTGAAGATTCGCACGGGTACCTAACCCCAACCACCCTTGCCGCGCAAGCCCCCTTTGTGCCAAACCTAAGGCCATGGCCAAACGCCAAACCGCCCAAAGCAACGACGGCCTGCATTACCTGAAGGCCGAATTGGCGCGCCTGCCCACCAGCCCTGGCGTGTACCGCATGCTGAACGAAGCGGGCGCGGTGCTGTACGTGGGCAAGGCCCGCAACCTGAAGGCCCGCGTGACGCAATACACCCAGCCCACCCGGTTACCGGTGCGGATCCGTAAAATGGTGTTTGAAACCCGCCAGCTCATCACCGTGCAAACCCACACCGAAGCCGAAGCGCTGCTGCTGGAAGCCAACCTCATCAAAAGCCTGAAGCCCAAGTATAACATTACGTTGCGCGATGATTCTTCTTACGTTTCCGTGGTGATTACGGGCGATGAGACGCCGCTCATCCGCAGCCACCGCGGCCCAAAGCGGGAAAAAGCCAAGGGGGATAGTTACTACGGCCCCTACCCCAGCGCCGGCGCGGTGTATCAAACGCTGGATTTCATGGAGCGCGTGTTCAAGCTGCGCACCTGCAGCGATAGCACCTTCGCCCACCGTACCCGCCCGTGCCTGAAGTATGACTTGAAGCGTTGCAGCGCGCCATGCGTGCGGTACATTACGCCGGAGGCCTACCAGCAGGATGTAAAGGCCGCCAAGCAGTTTTTGCAGGGCGAACGCGCCGCCGTGCTAGCCACGTTGCAAGCCCAGATGAACGACCACGCCACCGCCATGCGCTATGAGGCGGCCGCCGCGGTGCGTGACCGCATCAAGGCCATCAGCCAACTCACCGAAGCCAGCGGCGCGGTCACCCACGTGGTGCCCGAAGGCGACGTCTTTGCCTTGGTCACCCAAGGCGGCAAGGCCTGCGTGCAGGCTTTTTACTACCGCAACGGCCAACATGTGGGGAACCACCAGTTCTGGCCCACCTACGCCGCCGAACAAGAGAGCGACGCCGAACTGCTGCGGGTGTTCTTGGCGCTGCATTATGCCAACCGCCCAGCACCGGTCCGGATTCTCACCAACCTGGAACCCGCCGACAGCGCTATGCTGGCTGAAGCGCTGAGCACCACCAGCGGCCGCAGCGTGAAGCTGGAAACCCCCACCCGCGGGGAGAAGGCCGAGATCGTGGCCCGGGCGGCGACCAACGCCACCGCCGCCCTGCAGCGGAAACTTACCGAAAGCGGCACCTGGCAACACCAATTGGCCGAGCTGGCCAAGCTGCTGGGCAGCCCACCCATCACCCGGCTGGAATGCACCGATATTTCCAACCTTTCCGGCAAGCATGCGGTGGCGAGCCAAGTTTGCGCCGGGGCCGAAGGCATGGAGAAAAACCGCTACCGCAAGTACAAGATCCAAACCAAGGATACACCCGACGATTACGCCATGCTGCGCGAGGTTTACACCCGCCGCTTCACCCGCATGGCGCAGGAAGACCCTGCCGAATGGCCGCAAGTGCTGCTGGTGGATGGCGGCAAGGGCCAGCTGAACGTGTTGGTGGAGTGTGCCCAAGCCGCCGCCCTGTGGGGCCAGCCGCACGCGCCCCAGCTGGTGGGCGTGGCCAAGGGCGAAGAACGCGACAAGGGCCTAGAAACCTTCTGGCATGCCACCCCCGCGGGCGTGGTGCAGCTGCCGATAGCCTACAATTCCCCGCTGATTTTCGTGCTGCAGCGCATCCGCGATGAGGCCCACCGTTTTGCCATCAGCTTCCACCGCAACCAGCGGGCCACCGCGCTTTCCGCCAGCCGCCTTGATGACATCCCCGGCGTGGGCCCCACCAAAAAACGCGCCCTGCTGCAGCATTTCGGCAGCGTGGCGGCGGTGCGTGGCGCCAGCCTCAGCCAACTGGAGGATGTGCCTGGCCTGGGCAAGGCCTTGGCCAAGGTGGTGTTTGACTATTTTCAGGCTTGACCAAGCCCTTAAATTGTATACTATAGCATTCTGGAGGGCGATAATCGCCCCTTCCGTTTGTTGGAGGACTGAATGTCCAAAACTTGGCTGGGGGGCGATGACCCCAACACCCTCGAGGGTGGCATCAACATTGTGCAGGAAGTGACCAAACGCACCGGCAGCTTCGGCACCGCGGTTACGGCGCTCGATGCCGCCCGCGCGGGCGACACGCCAGGGCTTCAAGCCACCGGGCTCGGCACCTTCGGGGCCGACCAGGCGGCCGCCGACGTGATCAAGTCGGGCGTCTTTGGTTTGCACGCCTTCGACGATATCTTCGGCAAAAAGAAATAACAGAAACGCCAAAGGGCGGGAGCACATGCGCTCCCGCCCTTGGTTCGTTCAGACGACCTTGGTTTGGCCACCTTTGATCGTTGCCAGGACGGCCGGTTTGACCGTCTCATAACAGGCCGACACCCGAGACGGACGGTAGGAGGTCTCTTTCGAGACTTCCATAATGGCCTGGGGCTTGGTCTGTCCCTTGGTCAGCTGGATGGCGACAGCCTTGGCCAATTCACTGACCGTATAGGCCAGCGATTGCCGACGTTGGCGGGTTTCGGCGCGCGTCGCCGCCAAGGCTTTGATCTGGGCCTTCTCGAGCGTATCGGCGTGATTGCGGCAACTGGCCGCGACCACTGACCAGCTCGCATCGTTGTCGAGCCCGCTGACCGCACAGGCCACCATTTTGCCAATTGGCTCACCCTTTGCCTTGGCCACAGCCAAGGCCTTGATCACGCCGTTAATCCGCGCAGCGTGACGCATACTGTCATGTTCATTGCTGGCAGCCCACTGCTGCCAGGATTCGGGCTTGGCCCGTTTGGAAGTCATCTGGTGTCCCCCAAGGGTTGCTGCCCACCGTGGGCAGTTTCATGGGCCAAGGTTGGGCTAGCCTAGGCCTATTTCAAGGGGAGCTAAGCACCAACCTTGTAAAAACCCCGCAAACCCCCTACAACAGGCCCATGCCTGCCACTCCCACCGCGCTCTACACTCTGCTGGATAGCGGCTACGGGCGGAAATTGGAGCAAATCGGCGGCGTGGTGGTGAACCGCCCCGAACCGCAGGCCCTCTGGGCCCCGGTGTTGCCCGAGGCCACCTGGGCCAAGGCCCAAGCCACCTTTGCCCCAAAAACGGAAGATGGCGATGGCGGGAATTGGCAAAAAGCGGCTTCGCTACCGGAAAAATGGCCAGTTACTTGGGGCAATCTGCAATTCTATGGGCGCTTGACGCCTTTCCGGCATTTAGGCGTATTTCCGGAACAGGCCCCCCAGTGGGACTGGCTTAAAGCCACGGTAACTCCGGGGATGCAGGTGCTGAACCTGTTCGGCTACACCGGCGTGGCCAGCCTGGTGGCCGCCCACGCGGGCGCCAAGGTGGTGCATGTGGATGCCAGCAAGAAGGCCCTGACCTTTGGCCGCGAAAACGCCGAACTGGCCGGGTTGGCGCAAGCGCCGATCCGCTGGATCCCCGACGATGCCTTGGGCTTTCTGCAACGCGAGGCCCGCCGCGGCAATCAGTACGACGTGGTGCTGCTCGACCCGCCCAAATTCGGCCGCGCCGATGACGGCACGGTATGGGAATTTCTGCGTGACATGCCCACCCTGCTGGAAGCCCTGAGCAAGGTGGTGAAGCCCACCGGCCACGTGTGGCTGACGGCCTATACCTTGCGGCTTTCCGGCGTGGCGTTGGCCTCCATGCTGCGGGCCGCGCTGCCGCCCGGCAGCACCGCCAGCGGCGAATTCACCGTCACCGACCAAGCCGGGCGCAGCTTTGGCGTTTCCATGTGGGGCCGCTGGGAAGGTAAAGCACCATGATCACCTCACTCCACAACCCGTTGGTGAAGGAACTGGCAGCGCTCCACACCAAAAAGGCGCGCGAGGAAAGCAGCCTATTTTTGGTGGAAGGCCTGCAGCTGGTGGGTTTTGGCGTGGCCGCGGGGTGGGAGCTGGCGCATCTGCTGATCAAAGCCGATTACCAAGCCGGCCACAAGGCCGAAGCGGTACTGGCCGATGCGGTGAACAGCGCCGCCGTGGTGCACGAAGTGGCGCCCGAGGTGATGGGCAAGCTGAGCCAAAAGGACAACCCGCCCAGCGTGCTGGGGGTCTTTAAGCAGCGCCTGCAGGCACTGAAGAAAACCACCCTCACCGCCCCCCAAACCTGGTTGCTGCTGGAAGAGCCGCGCGACCCGGGTAATTTGGGCACCTGCATCCGCAGCGCCGATGCGCTCGGCGCGGCCGGGGTGCTCATTCTCACCCCGGCCACCGACCTCTGGGCGCCAGAAACGGTGCGCGCCACCATGGGCAGCATTTTTCACCTGCCGCTGATTCGCACCACCCGCGGCGATTTTCTGGCGTGGCTGGCGGCCCAATCCAACGCCCAATTGGCCGGTTTGCACTTGCAAGGGGAAACCCCGATCCAGCACGCCGCTGCCCTGCCCCGCCCGTTGATTCTGGCAATGGGGACTGAACAGAGCGGGCTGTCGCCCGACCTCACCGCCGCCTGCAGCCACCGGCTGAAAATCCCAATGGCAGGCCAAGCCGAGAGCCTGAATCTGGCGCAGGCCACCACGCTGGCGCTGTGGGAAGCGCTACGCCCGGTGGTTATCCAATAACCATAGTTATTTTAAGGTTATGCTGAAAGCGGTGGCAATCGGCTGCCGTTCGGTGCGCTTTCCGACTACCATCGCGGCATGACGCCGATCCTCACGCCCGACCAATTCGCCGCCTTGCCACTGCTGCCAATGAACGGAGTGAACCTCAATGCGCCCACCGCATTAAACCCGCTGCAACTGGCCATGCTGCCCTGGCTGCCCATGCTGCAAACTTTTTGGTGGGGCGTGTTCATTGTCACCACCGCCTATCTGATTTGGCATTATCTGGCCAAACCAGCCTTTGCCCCTGCCCCCCGGGAGGCCCGCCGTGCGGCCCCCAAAATCCCGGCGCCGGTGGCAACAGGGTGGCGCGGCCGGTGCGACCGTTGGTTCAGCCTGCACGAAATCCGCGATGACCTGGTGGTGCGGTGGTTTGGTGGGGCCATCTTGCTCGGCTACATCATCACCTTTGAAAACTGGGCCGGCAGCACCGGCACCACCACTTTGGCACTGACCCGCGGCAGCGTGCTGTGCTGGCCGTTTTTGCCCAACTGTGCCGATTGGCTCTGGCTGCAACTGCCCCCCTTTGGCTACTCACAAAACATCTTCTACGCCTTGCTGTTGGGGCTGATTGTGCTGGCGGCATGGGGCTTGGTGACCAACCGCATCCGCTTGGCGCACCTGTGCTTTGGGCTGCTGCTGCTCGCCAAGGGTTACCTGATGCTGCAGAACTACAACTTTAAAGGCAACTTCGATTACTACCACAACGCCTTTGCCATCATTTATCTGTTCCTGCCGCACAAACGCTTTTTCGGCAGCCTTTCCTTGCCGCTCTTCTATTACCTTTCCACGGTGGCCAAACTGCACCCCAGCTGGACGCTGGGCAATTACTTCACCCCCATGAGCTTGGGCTTGCCGCTGTTTCCGCTTGGCAGCGAACCCATCCCCACCAATCTGCTCATCTTCATGGAAATGGTGATGGGGTGGTTTCTGTTCAGTCACCGCCCGCGGCTGCAGCAGGCCATGTTTTGGTTCTTTGTCGCCTTCCACCTCTACTCCAGCATTTTGGTGGGCTACCGCTACCCAGTAACGGTGCTGCCCGTATTACTGGTACTCTTTGGTCCATTCTTTAAACCCTTCAAGGCAATCCCGTTGGGACGCGCGTCGCTGCCCGGTTGGAGCTTCGTCGGGCTGTTGTTCTTTCTGCAATTCATCGGCCCCGCCATTCCGGGCGATGAAAAGCTGACCGCCGAAGGCAACTTCTACGGCTTGTACATGTTTGAAGCCAACCATCAATGCCAGGCCACGTTCACCGATGGCCTGGGGCTGCCCTTGCAAACCATACGGGATTCCACGCCCCGCAACCGTTGCGACCCGTGGGAATGGCTGCAAATCGCCCGGCAACGCTATTGCAAACGCCCCACGGTCGCCAAGCCGGTGGGCCTGGAAATCCTGCACAGCATCAATGGCGGGCCGTTCTACCAAATTGTGAAGGAGCCCAATGCCTGTGCGCTGACCTTCAAACCCTTCGGCCGGAACGAGTGGATTAAGGATGCCACCACCGCCCCGGCGGTTGGCCGCCCGTACATGAACTTCTACCGCTAGCGCGCCCACTCAGCGCGAGAGAGTCAACACGGCCACAATCGCGTGATGGTCAGACATCCCGGCCTTGAGCGCCACGTTACTGGCGTCGGCGCGGCCCTTCACGAATAACCCGTCGACCATATAGGGCAACTGATACCCAGCCTTATGAAAGGGGCCATACAGGCTGGTCTCGTAATGGGCTGGAATCGTATCCGTCAGCGCCGCTGCCAGGCGAGAGAAGATCGGGCGGCCGCGCGGCGCATTGAAATCGCCGCAGGCGGCCACGGTTTGATATCCTGCCACCAGGTTCAGGAAGTTGTCGCATACGCCGGTCTGAAATTCATCCATGCCGCCTTCCACTGTGACCGGGAAGTGCGTGGTGAGCAGCGGCAAATCACCGGCGGGCGTGGTGAGCACCGCTTCCAAGGCCACAAAGCGGGTGCTGCCATGTTTGCTCGCCGCCGTCTCGGCCTGGAACGGCTCAGTCCCGCTGCCCTGACCACTAATCTGGTGCACCTGCCAACGGCTGACTGGGATGCGGCTAAAAATTCCCACGCCAAGCACATCATCAACGCCGTAACGCTGCAGGCGGGTCATGGGCGCGTAATGCACAAAGCCCGCCTCCGTGACCTCTTGGAAGAATAGCACATGCTCCTGCAGCAATTCCTGCAAGCACACCACGTCGGCCTGCTCGGCCTGCAAAAAATCCTTCACCCGGTCGAGGTGTCGATTAAATTCAATGTTAAGGGAGATGAGCTTCATGGGGTGATGATAACATGCCTTTAAAAAAGTGGGCACCCCGCAGGGTGCCCTCATCTTTCCTCTCGCCGCCCGTGTGACTAGTGCCCCTTCACGTCTTTCCAAATCACCCGCTTGGTGACGTACGCCAGCAGCGTGAACAGCAGCAGGTAAATCAGCACAAACACCCCGGTGCGTTGGCGGTCGAAGCGCTCGGGTTCGGCTGTCCACTGCATAAAGGTGGTGACGTCGTGGGCCATTTGGTCGATGCTGGCCGCAGTGCCATCATGATACGTCACCAGGCCCTCACCGGTCAGCGGGTTGGGCATGGCAATCGCATGGCCGGGGAAATACTTGTTGAAGTGGGCGCCCGGCGGCACGCCATTGGGCAAATACTTGGCGATTTCGGCCGAGTCTTCGCTGTAGCCGTGCAACAGCCAATAGGCATAGTCGGCGCCGCCGGCGCGGGCGCGGTTCATCAAGGAGAGATCGGGCGGCACCTTCCCAAAGGTTTCCTTAGCGGTGGCTTCATCCATGCCGGAAATCAACTTGGCGTTGATATCCATATTCAGCGCCTTAGCCAGCGTCTGCACCTCGGCTTCGGTAAAGCCCACCCGCATCAAGTCGCGGTGGCTGACATACTTGAAGCTGTGGCACGCCATGCACACTTGGGTGGCAACGGTGTAGCCGCGGTACAGCTCATCCTTGTTCCAGCCGGCCCGCAGGCCTTCAAAGCTCCAATCCTTGCGGTGGGGCAGTTCCACCCCCTCCCCCGCCATCGCCACGGGGGCCAACAGCAGCAGGGCGCTCAGCAGCAATTTCATGGTCGGCACCCTCTCTTAAATCGTCGCCGGAATTGGTTTGGGTTTTTCCACCTTCGCCAGCAGCGGCAGCAGGGCAAAGAAGGCGAAGTACACCGCGGTGGCCAAGGCCGCCATGGTGGTGTAGGGCGCTTCGGCCGGCTTGGCGCCCAGCCACCCCAAGAAGAGGAAGTTGGCAAAGAACACCAGCAGCAGCGGGCGGTACAGCGGGCGGAAGCGCGCACTGCGCACCGGGCTCTTATCCAGCCACGGCAGCAGGAACATGATGAGGATACTGCCGAACATCGCGGCCACCCCCAGTTCCTTGATCGGGATCGCGCGCAGGATGGCGTAGAACGGCAGGAAGTACCATTCCGGGACGATGTGCGCCGGGGTCACCAACGGGTTGGCCGGAATGTAGTTATCCGGGTGACCCAGGTAATCGGGGGCATAGAACACCATGAAGGTGAACGGGATGAGGTACACGCCCAGGCCGAACACATCCTTGATGGTGTAATACGGGTGGAACGGGATGTAATCATCGGCCTTGGTCAGGTCAATCCCCTGCGGGTTGTTGCTTTTGTGGTGGTGCAAGGCCCACAGGTGCAACACCACCACGCCCACAATCACGAACGGCAGCACGAAGTGGATGGCGTAGAAACGGCTGAGCGTTGGGTCGCCGACGCTGTACCCGCCCCACAGCCACACCACAATGTCGGGCCCGACGAACGGAATCACCGAAAGCAGGTTGGTGATGACCGTGGCGCCCCAGTAGCTCATCTGGCCCCACGGCAGCACGTAGCCCATAAAGGCGGTGGCCATCATCAGCAAGAAGATGATCAGCCCCAAGCCCCACAGCACTTCCCGCGGCGATTTGTAGCTACCGTAATACAACCCGCGCCCGATGTGGATATACACCACGATGAAGAAGAAGCTGGCCCCCACCATGTGCAGGTTGCGCACCAGCCAACCCCAGTGCAGGTCGCGCATCATCACCTGGATGCTGTCGAACGCCAGGTGAATGTCGGGCTTGTAATGCATCGCCAAAAACAGGCCGGTCAGAATCTGCAGCACCAGCGCAATCCCCGCCAGGCTGCCGAAATTCCACATATAATTTAAGTTACGCGGCGTGGGGTAGGTGCCCATGTTGTCGCGCAGGAAGGAAAACAGCGGCAGGCGGTCTTCAAACCACCGACCGAAGTTGCGGATGTCGTTTTCAACCTTGGCGGGTTTGAGCGAAGCAGCCATAGTAGAGAAGCTTTCCTAACCAATCCGGATGGTGGTGTCGTTCAAGAACGCGTAGGGCGGCACTTCCAGGTTCTTACCCGCCGGGCCGTGGGTTACGCGGCCACTTAAATCGAACTGGCTGCCGTGGCACGGGCAACGCCAACCGTCGCTCTCGCCGCCTTGCATTGGCACGCATCCCAAGTGGCTACACACACCCAGCACCACCAACCATTCAGGCTTCTTCACCCGTTCGGCGTCGGGCTCGGCGTCCATCGTGCTGGTGGTATCTTGCTGCTTGGCCTTGGCGATTTGTTCGGGCGTCCGATGCCAGACAAACACCGGTTTGCCTTGCCACAGGTAAGTTTTCACGCTGCCCGCCGGAATTTCGGCCAGGTTGATATCCACCGTGGCCAGCGCCTCGGTGGCGCGGCTAGGGCTTAGCGTGCGCAAAAACGGCACCGCCACGCAGGCGGCCCCGGCCACCCCAAAGGCGGTGGTGGTGTTGATCAGCAGCGCGCGACGTTCGGCGTTGACGTCGCCCAGCGGGGCATCATCCTCCACCGCGGTGGCGGGTTGAGAATTGACAGGGGGTTTGGCCATCGGAATTACCTTCTTGCGCCGCACCTTATGCCACGCCCAGCAAAACTTGCAAGGGGGCCTGCCACCCGCGGCAACAGGAAAACGCCGCCCAGCCCCTGTGCGGGGCCGGGCGGCGCACTTTACGCGTAACGCTGATGCAGTTTTATCAGGTCGGCAACCTGCTGGTCAGCCTTGACCAGCATCAGACCAAGACAGCCCAGCAGAAAAGCCAAATTATTCCATACCGAACCAGTATTGAACCACACCTGCCAACCGGCAAGGCTGGCTATTTTCAGCACCGCCACGGCCATTAGCCCGCCCGCCATCCACACGGTGGGGAAGCCTAACGGAATTTTGTGACAATGCGGATAAAGCAGGCGCGAGACTTCGGCCCCCACGTGCGCCCCCAACAGCATCCCAGCCAAATCGGTAATGTAGATTACCAAAGAGTAAGAGTGGGGTGCTGCCCGAAACCAGGCGATGAAGATAAAGAATACCAACAATCCCCACTTCACCCACTGCGGCTTTAGGTTTCTAAGCAAACGGAACATTCAGGCCTCCTTAGGCATGAAAAGCGATCAACAACTTTGCATAGTTCAAGCCGCGCCAACTAGCAACCCCTGGCTGCTCAATCTTAAACCAAGCGCAAGTCGACAACCCCGCCGCACTCGCTCTGCAACAACCGCCAGGCGCGGGCACGGGTGGCATCGGCCCGCGGCGCGAGCACCACGCTGGGCAACACCGCCAACACCGCCTGCAGCAGGGGCAACAGTTCCAAGCCATCTTGCGCCTGCAGCGACAACAACCCTTTGGCCGCCGCCGGTACCCAGACCAAATCGCACCCCGCGGCGCGCAGCACAGTGGGCAAGGTTGGCAAGGTTTTGGCAGCCTGCCCAGGCTGGGGAGGCACCACCACGGCGGCCACGCGGTCGCAGGTTTTGGCCGCCTGGCGGAGTGTGGCCAACTCGGGCGCGCTCGGCACTTCGGCCACCGCCACCAACGCCCAAGTGGTGTTGAAATTGCTCTGCGGCCACTGCGCCACCGCCTCGGCCAAGGCCGCCCGGCTGCGCACCACCCGGGCGCTGGGCGGGGCCTCAGCCACCGCGACGGCCCTTAAAAATCCGCCGGGTGGCGCGTTCGGCTTCGCGGCGCTTGATCGTTTCGCGCTTATCCACGGTATTCTTGCCCTTGGCCAAGGCCAGCGCCAGCTTCACCACGCCATGCTTCCAATACAGCCGCAATGGCACCAGTGTCAGGCCTTGCTGTTCCCGGGCCTGCTTCAACTTCTTCAGTTCGCTGGCATGCAGCAACACTTTGCGGCTGCGGCGTTCATCGTAGCTGGCCGCCCCCTGCAGCGTGGCATGGCGGTAAGGGGCGATGTGCGCGCCGATCAGCCACAACTCGCCCTTGCTGAAGCTGGCGTAGGCTTCGTTTAGCTGCCCCCCGCCGGCCCGCAG
>JADCGN010000037.1 GCA_020249005.1 Alphaproteobacteria bacterium | reverse complement strand
GGGGTTTACGTTACTGCGGCGCTGGGGGTGGTTGGTGTTGGTCACCGCTGCCAGTATGGCGGGGCTATGGGCTTGGGCCGCCTGGGCGCCGCGGCCGCAGCTGATGGTGGCGGAAGGCGGCACGGCCGGGTGGGTTGCGACCGATGCTGCCGCAACCCGCTACCGGCTGGCCTGGGCCGAAAACCCGACCCGGGCCGCCTGGCTGGCGCGGTTGGCTCGCTTGCCGGTGGTAGCCAGCGAAACGCCCGCATGTTGCGTTGATGAAATGATCTTGCCGAAAAATTATGAAAATTTTGCGTATGCGATATTTTCGACCGGAACATGGGTGGCCCGGCCATGGCGCTGCGGCCGCCCCTGGCAGCGGTTGGCTGAAGCGTGTTGGGAACCAGCGCGGACCATCAGCAATGACAATAAGGAGCTTGAATAATGCAACTTTATCCTTCCTTGCTGGCGGTATGGGATGCCATCGGCGGCGAACCCGCGGCGTTGGTGGCGGCAGCCGTGGCGGCCCAGGCGGGTGGTGCGGATGCGCTGCACCTGGATTTTATGGCGCCGCCTTTCACCTCCCGCACCACCTTTGGCGCCGACCTAGTGCCACGCTTGCGGCATGCGGGAGTGACGCTGCCGCTGGATTGCCACCTGATGACGGGCCCGGCGTGGGTGCCTGCGGTGTTGGCGGAACGCCCGGCCAGCCTGGTGTTTCACCCCAAAATGGCGGGAGATAGTAAGAACATGGCGGAAATTTTGGCCACCGTGGCCGCCGCCGGGGTACGGGCCGGGGTGGCGCTCGATCATGATGAGCCGGTGGCAGCGGTGGCCGACCTGCTGCGCCACCCGGCCTGCGGCCAGGTGACGCTGCTGACCGTTACGGCCGGGGCCGGAGGGCAGGCGCTGCGCCCAGAGTTGTTGGCCAAAGTGGCGGAAATTCATGCCATTCACCCCGTACTACCGGTGGTGGTGGATGGCGGCGTGAACGCCGCGACCATCGCCGCCGTAGCCGGAACCGGTGCCCATGCGGCGGTGGCGGGGAGTGCGGTGTTTGGGGCCGGTATGCCGGCGGATAATATTAAGCGATTGAAAAACATTAAGTGCACGAAAAATATTTCCGAAAAATTTTGCCCCTAAGCCCTTGAGGCCAACCCCAACAGCTGCTTAGGTACCCCCATAAGAGAGGGACGTGGGCTGATGCGCATCGCCGTGGTGGGGTTGGGCTACATGGGGCTGCCGATGGCGGCCGTGTTGGCGCGCGCCGGCCACCAGGTGGTGGGGATCGACATCCGCCCGGCCGCGGTGGCCGCCGTGAACGCCGGGCAGGCCGACTTCAGCGAACCCGGGCTGAATGACTTGGTGGCCAGCGCCCATGCCAGCGGGCGGCTGCGCGCGGTGCTGGGTGGCGCCGCCTTGCCGCAGAACCTGGAAAAGGGCTGGGCCGAAGCCTATGTGCTGAGCCTCCCCACCCCGGTGGATCACGTGACCCACACCGCCGACATGGGCGCGGTGCGGGCCGGGGTGCAGAGCCTGATCCCGCTGTTGCAGGGCGGAGAACTGATTGTGCTGGAAAGCACCAGCCCGCTCGGCGCCACCGAGACCGACGTGCGCCAGGTGATTGAGGCGGCGCGGCCGGAGTTGGGGGGAAACATCGATTACGTGTTTTGCCCCGAACGGGCGATTCCGGGCAACACGCTGCATGAAATGGTGCACAATGACCGTCTGGTGGGGGGGCTGACCGAGGCCGCCACCGCGCGCGGCGTGGCGTTGTATCAGAGCTTTTGCCAAGGCACGGTGTTGGCCTGCAGTGCTGGCGAGGCCGAGCTGGTGAAGTTGGTGGAAAACGCCAGCCGCGACGTGCAGATTGCCTTTGCCAATGAACTCAGCCTGGTGTGCCAAACGCTGGGGTTGAACGTGCGGCGGATCATTGAACTGGCCAATCGCCACCCGCGGGTGAATATTCTGCAGCCCGCTGCCGGGGTGGGCGGGCACTGCATTGCGGTGGACCCATGGTTCATCGTGCAGGCCGCGCCCGCCTTAACCCCGCTGCTGCAAACCGCGCGGCGCGTGAATGACGCTAAGCCCCAGTGGGTGGCGCAGCAAGTGCTTGCCGCCGCCAAGGCCACCGGCCAGGCCAAGCCCGTGGTGGCAGCACTGGGGCTGGCCTACAAGCCGGATGTGGATGACCTGCGCGAAAGCCCGAGCATCGCGGTGGTGGAAGCACTCGCCAAAGCAGGCTTGGAGCTGCGGGTGGTGGAGCCGCACTTAAGCACCTGGACAATGCCGCTGACCCCGCTGGAACAGGCGGTGCGTGAGGCCGATGTGGTGGTGACGCTGACCGCGCACAGCGCCTTCAAGCGGTTGCCGGAAGGCGCGTTGGCGGGCAAGCCGGTGGTGGATGCGGTGGGGTTGTTTGCCGGCCGTGCCGATGCGTTGCGGGTGGTGATGTAGCCCATGGCCGCCGCACGCGTTCTGCCGGGCATTGAGCCGTTTAACCAGGGCAGCCTGGACGGCCTGTGCGGCATTTACGCGGTGATCAACGCCTACCGGCTGTTGTTTGGCGACCAATTCGGCGCCGAACGCGCCGCCAAACTGTTCAAAAAAATGGCCAAGAGTGCGCCGCTCGCGGTATTTGACGGTTTGGGCTACCACGAGTTGTTGGATGTGATCGCCGCCGCCAACCGCGCAGTGCCCGCGCCGATGCGCCTGGAAGTGCGCACCAATGTGTTTAAAAAGCCGGTGCATGGCCCGGCCTGGCGCATCAATACCTTCGTGACCCGCTTGCGCGAGGAGGTGAACGAGCAAAACCAGGTGGCGATTTTGGGCTTGGAAAAGGCCCATGAGCATTGGACCTTGGTGCACCGCCTCACACCTTCAACTCTCAAGCTTTCCGACAGCGACAGCATCAGCCACCTGCGGCTGGCCAACATCGGTGTGACGCAGAAAACGCGCAAGGATTTCCGCATCGTGCCGAGCCAAACGATTCTGCTGCGCCCGTGGGCGGAAAGCCCGAACAGCCTATACAAACGGACGCGCAAACTCAGTTAAGGGTGCGAAACGGCAAGCCGCCCCGGCCCACACGGGCCGAGGCGGCATGATCGATTACGCCGTTGCTCCCGCCTGTTCCAGCGCTTGGACGAGGCGCTGCAGCTTTAAGTAGCGGGCATCTGGCAAGGCTTTGTGGCCCACCAGGCAGCTTTCGTTGGGGTCTGCCCCGTTGGCCAGCAACAGCAGGGCAAATTCTTCTGTGTGGTAGCGTACGGCACTGATGAGCGCCGGCGGCCAAGGGCCCAATCCGCACTTTAGAAGCTTGGTGTCTCCTTTCGCCCGCTTGAGCAAACTTTGGACGATCTTAAGGTAATCGTCGGGCAGCTTGTTGGGTGGTACGGCGGCAATCGCCGCCAAGGCCGTGCCCGGGTGCAGCCCCGGGTGCGCCAACACGGCAGACCGAATATTGCGGTAGTGTAACGCCGCCACCAGCAGTTCGGCGAGTTCGCGTTGCACGATATGACAGGCTTTGTTAGGTTTCGGCATGGCCCCGTGGCCCCCTCACAAAAGAAAAGTGTGCAGGTGTGCTAGAGAGTTTTGTGGGGTCTGTCAAGCACTTAAGCGGCGTGGTTGGCGGTGCCCAAAGCGTGGAGAAAATCCATCACCGCCGGGTGGGTTTTGAGGTGCTTGGGTTCAATCGGTTGGGTGAGGTGCAACGCCGCCAGGCTGGTGGCGCGGGAGAGCGCCACGTAC
Organism: Alphaproteobacteria bacterium; assembly: GCA_020249005.1. GTDB lineage: Bacteria > Pseudomonadota > Alphaproteobacteria > UBA2136 > UBA6156 > JADCGN01. The sequence continues at coordinate 2,163 of JADCGN010000037.1, read as the reverse complement.
AGCTGCCCTTCGGCAAAGGTGCCGCCGTCGGCCAGGTCGATCAGCACCTGCGGCAGGGTTTGCCCCTGCGCCTTGTGGATGGTGACGGCCCACGCCAGCGTGAGCGGCAGCTGCGTAAAGCTGCCCGCCACCTCGGCCACCGGCTGCTCATCCTCGCCCAGGCGGAAGCGCGTGGCTTCCCAAGTGACGGGCTCCACGCGGTGCACTTCGCCGGTGGTGGGCCCGGCGCTGATGCGCACCTCGACCGCGTTGCCCAGCAGCTTTTGCACGATGCCCAGCGTGCCGTTGACCCAGCGGCCATTTGGGTCATTGCGCGTGAACATGACGTGCGCGCCGACCTTCAGTTGCAACAGGGCCGGGGTGGTGAGGGCGGTTTCTTCCATGCTGCCTTTTTTGATGGCGGTGTATTGGCTTTCGATGCCGGGCAGTTTGGCCAGTTCGGCGCTGTTGATGCGCTCTACCGTGGCGTTGCGGGCCGCCAAAATCACGCTCCCGCTGGGCGGCATGGCGCTGACGCGTTCATTCAGCACCGCCAATTGGGCGCCGTTGAGTTGCCCTTCACGCACCGCATTGAGCAGTGCCACAAAGTCGGCATCGGCTTGGCGGAACACGTGGGTGAAGGCCACCGTGCCGAAGCTGCCGTAGGCCCAGGCGTTGCTGCTGAAGAAAAAGGGCGTGCTGTAGGTGGCGTGGAATTCTTCGGCTTCCTCGCGCCGCACCACGGGTGGCAGCTGGCCCACATCGCCCACCAGCAACACCTGCACGCCGCCGAACGGCACCTTCTTGCGCGGGCCGTAGCTGCGCAGGAAGCGGTCTACCGCGTCAAGCACGTCGGCCCGCACCATGGAAATTTCATCGATGATGAGCAACTGCAGCTGGCCGTAAATTTTGGGGTTGCGCGGCTTGTGCCAGTCGTCGCTGGTGCCTTGCATCAGGCGGGGCTTGAGGCCAAAAAAGCTGTGCACGGTTTGCCCACCCACCTGCAAGGCGGCCATACCGGTCGGCGCCAGCAGCACGGGGCTTTTACTGGCCAACTGGGCCTTCACCCAGCGTAAAAAGGTGCTTTTTCCGGTACCGGCCTTGCCCAAGACCAACAGATTTTCGCCCTCCTTCAGGGCCGCCAGCGCGGTTTGGAATTCCGGCGTGACGGTGATTTTCTGCAACGTTCTGGGCGGGGTAGGGGCGGTTGGCTTGGGTTTGGGCGCCGGGGCCTTGGGCGGGACGATGCGGCGCACGGGCTCTGCCGCCACGGTGGGTTGCAAGGCGCCAAGCTGCACCAGCTTCAACACCAAGGCGCGCGGGCTGCGGCCCAAGGTGGCGGCGAGGGTGCGTAAGTCCGCTTCCGGGGAGGGGCTTTGCGTGCGGGTGTGGAAGGTGGCCAACAGCTGCGCCACGTCGTCTTCGCGCCAGGGCTTGCCGCTGGTGGGTTCGCTGCCCTCGGCACTGGCCACGGCGCTTTCCTGCACGGCGGTGTTGTAGGGGGTGTAATCGTACAGCCCCAGCTGCTGCAGGCGGCTTTCAATCGCGCCCACGCTGCGGCCGTGGGCGGTGGCCAAGGCGGCAAGATCCAAACCGGCGCGCAAGCCTTCGGCCAGCTGCGCTTCCTCGGCCTCGCTCCAGCGGGCAGGGGCTTGGCGCGGGGCGGCGGGTTCCGTCATGGCGCTGGTTTTATCATGCCGGAAGGCTTGACAGCAACAGATTTTTGCACAATTATCAAAACGTGCTGCCCGATTGCTTTGCGGGTAGTGCGTCTCCGTGGGGGCGTTCCGGTTTCGACGGGGCGCACAACAGCCCGGGGTGCATGCGGCGGGGGGTGGAACCAGCCTTAAAAAATTCCATCAGGCACATAAATGCCAAAGCCAAAAGCAACGTGATCGCTTTCCGTCCGCGCACCAGCGCTGGCGCTTACGCGATGGCTGCTTAACCCTGTAAGCCCCTTGGCTGGGGCGCACGGTTAACAACCCCGAACCTGAGCCGCTGTTGTGTGGCGTGGCGCTTAGGTTTCGGCCAACCCTCTGCCACTCTCGGGTAAGCGCGCGGTTGCCGCGCCGGCCTTAAACTTTCGTAACCACCTGTGGGTAGGCGGGCCGCTGGGCCAGCCCACAGCACGCTCCAGCGGCGAAGCATGTGGTGCCCCACTGAAAGGCGTTCCGGACGCGGGTT
>JADCGN010000036.1 GCA_020249005.1 Alphaproteobacteria bacterium | reverse complement strand
GGTGGTGCTGGATGGCACCCATGCCAACGCCACCGAGGTCCTGCGGTTGGCGATTGCGGCAGTGGAAAGCAAACTTGGCCGCCCGGTGCCGGCAGCGCCAAGCGGTACCTAGTTTTAAGCGTTACCCGCCGTAATAACCGGCCAGGCGTTTTAACACCCCACTGGCAGAACTCTGGCCGTCGGTGGTGTCACGTTCGGCGTAGGCGCCCAAGCGAATTGCCCGGTAGGGTTGGTTGCTGGCGGTGGGTTGGGCGGTGGCATAGGTGGGGCTGCCCCCGTAAGAGGCATAACTGTGGCTGTTGTTGCCCCCGTAGCTGGCGGTGGCGGCGCCGGTGCCCTGCACCAGGGCGGTAAACCCCCATTGTACGGCGCCAAACCAGGCGCCCGGGTCGCCCGCGCTGGCTTCCATCCGTGGCAGGGTGGGGAAGTAGCGCCCGCGCTCCAACATGCCGGTACCCTCGGCCACGTAAAACATGGCCAGGCCCATCACGGTCCAGTTGGCGATGCGGAAAAGCATGGGTTATGGGTTTCTCTTGCGTAAGTTTATGGGGGGCGGCAATGCCCACCCTGACCGCCCCCCTGACACCCCCTGCCGCCACCCACCAGCCCCAGAAAGGCGTTGACAAGCGCGTAAAAATATCGCTACAAGCCCACAGATTAAGCAATCCCGGCCCATTATCCCTTCCCGGATACGCGCCTAACGAATTGAAAGAAAACGACATGTACGCCATTGTCAAGCACGGCGGCCACCAGCTGAAGGTGACCAAAGGCGCCAAAATTACCGTCAACCGCCTGGCCGGTGAGGTGGGCAGCAACGTGGAATTGGCCGACGTGCTGTTGGTGAACGACGGCAGCCAAACCACCGTGGGTACCCCCACCGTGGCCGGCGCCAAGGTTTCCGCCAAGATCCTGAGCCACAGCCAAGGCGACAAGGTCATCATCTTCAAGAAGCGCCGCCGCCAGAACAGCCGCCGCAAGAACGGCTTCCGCGCTAGCCTGACCACGCTGGAAATCACCGCGGTCAGCGCCAAATAAGTTTCAATTGGTTAAGTGAAAACAGTTTAACGGGAGTAACAGACTATGGCCCACAAAAAAGCCGGGGGTTCCAGCCGCAACGGACGCGACAGCGCCGGGAAACGCCTGGGCGTGAAATTGTTCGGTGGCCAAGCCGCCGTGGCCGGGAACGTGATCATCCGTCAGCGCGGCAGCGCCTACAATGCCGGGCAGAACGTCGGCATGGGCCGCGACCACACCCTGTTTGCCCTGGCCGACGGCAAGGTGAGCTTCACCACCGGCTACAAGAATCGCCGTTACGTGCACGTGTTGCCTGCTTAAGGCTTGATAGGATTAACAAACACCGCCCTGTGGGCGGTGTTTGTTTTAATGACGGAAAACCTATGGTATCAGCAACAACGTTATTGATGAACGTTTTTACAGGCACCCAATCACAAGGAGGTTTGCATGCCTGGTATTCTGATCAGTCTAGAACTCAACGCGCAGTTTGAGCGTGGTGAGCAGTACCCACTGCTCGCAGTCGAAACGCTGCAAGCGCGTCAAAAACTGCTGGCAGACTCTGAAAAGTTGGAAATGCAACAAGTGACACCAGAGGTCTTCTGGAGCTTTTTCTCGCAAGCACGTCAACTGACTCCCGAATGGAGTTCAGAGGTCTGGGCGTCAATGCTTGGCGTGACGTCCATAACGATTGAGCGTTGGCTTAGTAAAGAGTATGCACCACCACAAAGAGAAATTCTGCTGATGATAATACGGTACATCGTACCGTCATAATCTGTCTCTATCGGACAAAAACTACGCCGCTGCCTAACCATTAGCGGCGTAAAATTCTACAAAATGACCTGTTCGCGCTCCGGCGCGATTTTCTGCAGCATGCTCTGGAAGGTGCGCAGTTTACGGGGGTCTTGGCCTTCCAAAGGCGTGTGGATGACGATGCGGGTCGGTTCCAGCGCCGCAATCTTACAGGCCTTCCAGGCGTTGTTGATGAAGTGTTTGAGTTCGTTGTCGCGCTTTTCCTGCTCGGTCTCTCCCTTGCCGTCCGGAATCAGCGTAATCCGCCGCAGGCCCAGCACGGTTTGCAGGTGCTTGACGTTGATGCCGTCGGCCTCGAGCCAGGCGCTCATGTGTTCCGGCGCCATCCGCAGCACCGCCCAACTGTTACTGGCCCCCATCCAAATGCCCGAAATGCTGCCGGGGTAGTATTCCTCGGTTACCGCGGCCACAAACTCTTTGCCGCGGCGGCTGGCGTGGCGCATTTTGGAAATGGGGTCAATCGCCGCGCACATCGCCAACACTTGTTTGGTGCCCACCGGCGGCTTTTCATGGAAGTCGGCCACCGCCATCAGGTTTTCCGGCACGATCACGAATTTGTCCTCGTTCACGCGGTAAATGATGCCGCCGTCGCGGTAGCCGGCCACTTCCCCTTCCAAAATCCGCCCCGGCGCGCCGTCGCCGTACTGCAGCACCTCCATGGCGCTGATGAGTTGTTTGGTGTTGGGCAAAATCGGGTTGTTGATGTCGATCCACACGCCGTGCTCGCCGTAGCCGTTGCGGCGGCGCACGGTGATGTCGGCCAGCGCGAGGTTGACGTCGCACTCCACCAGCATGCCGCGGTCAACGTAGGAAAGGCGGATGGCGTTGGCGAGCGCCAGTTCAATCTGCCGGTCGGTCCAGCCGTACTCTTCGCCGATTTTGCGGATGGTGGGGATATCGAGAATGTTCATGCGGCCAGGCCCTAAGTGTTGCTGGCTGGAAGCCTACTGCTCGGGGATGGGCGGGGTCAAGGGGCTGCCTTCCAGCACGGGGGCGTTGGTGGGTGGGGCCAGCAGACCATCTTGGCTGAATTGCGCCACCACGCCGCGCTTGCTGCGCAGCACGATGATGGTCAGGCGGCGGTTCTTCACATGGGTGGGCTCATCGGGCAGCAGCGGCTCGCTGGCGGCAAAGCCCGCCACCCGCTGAATCCGCCGTTCCGGCACCCCTTCCACCGTCAGCACCCGGCGCATCGCCTGGGCGCGGTCGGCGGAAAGGTTCCAGTTATCATAGCCTTGCGCGGCGCGCGCACCGCGGTAGGGCACGCTGTCGGTATGGCCGCCCAGCGCCAGCTTGTTCGGCAGCTTGGAAAGCACGCCGCCCAGCACCCCCAGCAGTTGTTCGGTCAGTGGGTTCATCTCGGCGCTGCCTTCGGCAAACAGTTCGCGCCCGGCCGCATCGGTGATGGAAATCCGTAAGCCCTCGGGGGTCACGTCCACCAGCAAGTTCTCCATCATCGCCTTCAGCTGCGGAATGTTCATCACCGCCTTTTTCATCTCTTCGGCCACCGCACGGAACATCGCGTCTTCCTTGGCCTGCACCGCCAGGTCTTCGCCGGCGTTCTCGGTGGGCGGAACCGGCGGGCTGTCGGTGGGCGCAATCGATTCCACATCCATGGGCGTATCGCCCCCCATAATACCGCTGCCGCCGCCGAACTGGCTGGCGTTACTGGGCGGGTTGAAGTAGTAGGCAATCCCCACCTTTTGCTCTTCGGTGCTCACCGCCAGCAGCCACAGCAGCAAAAAAAAGGCCATCATCGCCGTCACGAAGTCGGCATAGGCCACTTTCCAAGCACCGCCATGGTGGCCGTGGCCGCCGCCGCGGTTTTTCTTCTTGACAACAATCACCTGCCCAGGCGGGCCGCCTGCGCCCCCGCCCCCGGCGTTGTTGGCGTCGGCCATTAGCCGCCGGCCCCGATTTTATTCAGGTACTCCTCGGCCTCCTGGAAGCTTGGGCGTACGTTGCCGGGCATTTGCTTGCGGGTGAATTCGCAGATGATCTGCGGGGAAAGCTGGCGCGCAAAGTTCACAATCGCCACTTTGAGGCACACGTAAAAAGCGTGTTCGCCGGCGTATTGGGCCTCCATGTTCTTGGCCATCGGGCCCACCACGCCGTAGCTCATCAATACCCCAAAGAAAGTCCCCACCAGCGCGGCACCGATCAGTTTCCCCAAAATTTCCGGTGGCTCGGTGATCGAGCCCATGGTCACGATCACCCCCAGCACGGCGGCCACGATCCCCAGCGCGGGCATGCCGTCGGCCATGTTGTTGAAGGCGTTCACAATCGCGTGGCGTTCGGTGTGGTGGAGGTGAATTTCCTCATCCATCAGTTCATCCAGCTGGTTGGGCAGGCCGCTGCCCATCACGATCAGGCGCACGTTGTCGCAGATGAAGGCTTCCACGTGGTGGTCGGCCGTCAGCGCTGGATATTTTTTAAACAGGGAACTGTCGTGCGGGTGGTCGATGTGCTGCTCCACCTCCTTAATCCCCTTGGTGCGCATGGCTTTGCTGAGCTCGAAGAAGAACCCCATGATCTGCATGTAGGTGTCCTTCTTGTGGTAGGGCAGGCCGGTGAGCAGCACCTTAAAGCCGCCGCCTGAGCCCTTTAGCACGTGGCCAGGGTTGGCGATGATGAAGGCCCCAATCGCCGCGCCGCCGATGATGATGAACTCGGAGGGCTGCCACAGCACGGCCAGCTTGCCGTGGTGCATCAAATAACCGCCCACCACCGAGCCAAGCGCCGTAATCAGGCCGATAATAAACAGCATGCAACCACCCTACGGGCCCCGTTGGCCAGGCGGCAAGGGCTTGGTGCCCCCTTTGCCTGACCCCCTGTGGCGCCGGGGTTAACGCTGGCGGTATTGCGGTGGGGTGAAGTCGAACATCCCGCGCGGGAACTTGCCGCCGCGCACCGCGTTGGTGAAGCTGACCTGGGTGGTCACGCCCAACATGTCGGTGGCGGTAAACCCGGCCAAGGTGGGGTTGGCGCGGCTGCCGGTAAAGGTCAGCACCACCCGGCGCAGGCCTTGCTCATCGCGTCGCTGCGGCAAGGCCGCCAAGCTGATGCTGCGGCTCTCGCCCTTGGTTTGCACCCCGTTCACCCGCAACCCCACCTTGCCCAGGCTCAGCCGTTGGCCGCGTAGCAGGCGGCCTAAGCCTGCATCCAGCGGCAGTTGTGTCACCTGATTGTCGCCTTGTGTGGCTGATTGATCCACATAATACACCGCCGTACCGGTGCCGATAATCCGTTGCCGCACCGGGGTTTGGTACTGCCATAAAAATTGCCCCTGCGGCCGGTTGAGCGAGAACGTGCCTTGCGCCACCTCGCGTGGGCGGTCGCTCTGAGTTTGGCTGAAAGCGGCCTGCAGCGTGGTCAGGCTGTTGAAATACTCTTCCACCAGCGCGGTGGCCGCGGTGAAGTCGGGGCTGGGAACCTTTGGCTTGGTGGCCGTGCTGGGGCTTTGCGCGAAGGCGCTGCCCGCCATAGTCAAGCCCACCAACAGCAGGTACAGTGCGCGCATGAACGATCCCTTTTTCGCCTTAACGGGCCCGCAGACCATTCCAGCCGGGGCCACCCATCTGCTGGTATGCTTACACGGCTTTGGCGCCGATGGGAATGATTTGCTGAGCCTGGCAAGCCCGCTGCAAGCTGCGATGGCCCCGCAAGGCATTAGTTTGGGCGTAGCCTGCCCGCATGCGCCGCAGCCCACGCCGTTTGGCCAAGGGCGGCAGTGGTTCCGTGACTTGGGTTGGAGGTTTAACGACCGCGATGGCTTGGCCTTGGTGTTGCCGGCCTTCAATGCCTACATACAGGGGCTGCAGGCGGCCCATGGGATTGCCCCCGCCCAGACGGTGTTGCTGGGCTTCAGCCAGGGCGCCATGACCTTGCTGGGGCTATTGCCGCAACTACAACCGCAACCCGCCGGTGTGGTGGCGCTGTGCGGCGCGCTGACGATGCCGCCCAGCCTGTCGAATCCTGTCAAGCCGCCGGTGTTGTTGGTGCATGGCACCGAAGATGACGTGCTGCCCGCTGACGCCAGTGTGCAGGCCGCGCAGTGGTTGGAACAGCAAGGCTACCCGACCACGCTGCGCCTGCTGCCGAATTTGGGGCATGGCATCGATGCCGCCACGCTGGCTGAGCTGGTGGTGTGGTTGCAGGAACTGTGGGCTACGGGCCAACCCGCGTAAGGGCGGCCACCACCGCCGTATCGGCGCGTAAAATGGTTGGCCCCAGGCTGAACGCGTGCACCTGCGGGTGGGCTTGCAGGGTCGCCACTTCGGCGGGGCTGAAACCGCCTTCCGGGCCCACCAACACGGTGCCGGCCCGGGTGGGGGCGGTGCCGCCGCGTTCGTAGGCCCAGGCACACGGCGCGTTCAGCGTGTTCAGCCAAACGCCAAGCGGTTGCAGCGGCAACAGGGTGGGCAGGGTCAGCCGCTCGCATTGTTCGGCGGCTTCAATCGTCAGCAACGTGGCGCGTGCGGTGTTGAATTTATCGCGCTGGGAAAATTCGGTGGTGAGGGGCTGCAGCGCCGCGATGCCCAGTTCGGTGGCTTGGCGCACGATGGTTTCCCAGGCCTCGCGCTTGGGCAGGCCCACCGCCAAAGTTGGGCCCTGCGCTGTGGGTTGCGGCTGCAGCTGTTCCAGTATTTGAGCATGGTGGGCTTTGGCATCGGCAAGCTGGGCGCGCCACAGGCCGTGCTGCCCGTTAAACAGGGCAATCTCGGCGCCCGCGCCCAACCGCAGCACGCGGCTCAGGCGGGTTTGCAGCGCCGCGGGAAGGGCCACCATGGCCCCGGCCGCCAGCGGTGCCGCAAGGTAAAAATGCTTCAGCATTGGCCCCCTTTAGCACAGCCCTAGTGGTACGACAGCCCCGTGGCCTTGCCGTGGAAGATTTTATACACGAAGAAGGTGTAGCCGAACATCACCGGCAGCACCAACAGCGCGCCCACCAGCATCAACGCCAAACTGCCGGTGGCGCTGGCCGCCTGCCAGATGGTCAGCTGGTCGGGCACCACGTAGGGGAAGAAGCTGTAGGCCAGCCCCACAAACCCCAGCAGCATCAGCCCCACCACGCTGGCAAACGGTTGCCAGACGGCGTCTTTCAGCACCCGCGGTTGCCGCAGCAGCTGCCACAACCGGGCAAACAGCAGGGCACTGAGCAACGGCAGCGGCGCCAAGTAGAACACGTCCGGCACGCTGAACCATTTTTCCCAAATGCGCGGGCTGGCCAGCGGGGTGATCATGCTCACCGCCACCATCCCCAACGCGGTGTAGCTTAGGGCTTCCTTGGCCCACTGCAGCGCTTTTTTCTGCAGCGTGCCGTCGGTCTTCATCATCAGCCAGCACGCCCCAATCAGCGCGTAGGCGGCCGCCAAACATAGGCCAATCACCACCCCGAACAGCGTGGCCACCGCGCCATGCTGCAGGCCCAGCACGTAATTGCCCAGCATGTACCCTTGGGCCAGCGCAGTCAGCAAGCTGCCGCCGAAGAACGCCCAGTTCCAGTACTGCTGGTGAGGTTCCTTGGCCTTGGCGCGGAACTCGAACGCCACACCGCGGAAAATCAGCCCCAGCAGCATTAGGAACACCGGCACATACAGCGCGGTCAGAATCACCCCATGCGCCAGCGGGAAGGCGACCAGCAGCAGCCCCACGGCCAACACCAACCAGGTTTCATTGGCATCCCAAAACGGGCCGATGCTGCCCATCAGGATATCCTTTTCGTCCTTGTCGCGGGCCAGCGGGAAGAGAATCCCCACCCCCAAGTCGTAGCCATCCAGTACCACGTAGGTGAGGATCGCAATCCCCATCAGCGTGGCAAAAATCAACGGCAAACCCTCAATCACCAGCGGGTTGGCCAGCCAGAGTGCAAGCGTGTCCATCGGGTTAAGCTTTCTTCGGTTGGTGGTAGCTCCAGCTGGGCAGCGTGGGCGTTTTGGCATCTTTGGCGTGGCGGGCCAGGTAGAACAACGTGCTGAAGTAGGCCACCAGCAACAGCGCGTAGGTGATGAGGTAGCCGGCCAATGTCAGGGCGATGGTGTCGGCATGCACCGGGCCCACCGCGTCGGCGGTGCGCAGCACGCCGCTGACCAGCCACGGTTGGCGCCCCACTTCCGTCACGTACCAGCCGCTCAGCGTAGCCACCCACCCGCTGCCGAACATCAGCAGCAAACCTTGTGCCAGCCAGCGCGGTGGTTGGCCGTCCTTGCGGCACCAGAGCCAATACGCCCCCACCCAGCTCGCCGCCAGCATCAACAGCCCCATCCCCACCATCAGGCGGAAGCCCCAAAACACCGGGCTCACCGGCGGGTGGTTACCCACGTAATCGTTCAGCCCCGGCACCACGCCGTTGACGCTGCCGGTGACGAACCAGCTGGCCAGCCCTGGGATTTCCAGGGCATAATCATTGGTGCGGGTCGCTTCGTTGGGGTGGGCAAACACCACCAGCGGCGCCCGGGCTTGGGTGTTCCAATTGGCTTCCATCGCGGCAATTTTGGCGGGCTGATATTCCAGCGTATTTACGCCGTGGGCGTGGCCCACCAGAATTTGCAGCGGTAGCAACACGGCGGCCAGCGTCACCCCGGTTTTCAGCGCGGCGCGCACCGCCTGGCTGCGGTCATCGCGCAACCAGCGGTAGGCGGCCAAGCCCGCCACCACAAAGGCGGCGGTAATCCCGCTGGCCAGCAGCGTGTGGGCCATCCGGTAGGGCATCGAAGGGTTGAACACGATCGCCAGCCAATCGGTGGGATGGGCCTGCCAGGCGCCGTTCAGCCCGGTGGGCAGCATCTCAAACCCCACCGGCGTGTGCATCCAGCTGTTCAGCACCAAAATCCAGAAGGCCGAGAGCGTGGTGCCCAAAGCCACCAGCAGGGTGGCGATGGTGTGGAGTTTATCCGGCACTTTGCGGAAACCAAACAGCATCACGCCTAAGAAGGTGGCTTCCAAAAAAAAGGCGGTCAGCACCTCGTAGGCCAATAGCGGCCCCGCCACATTACCCACCGTCTCCATAAAGCGCGGCCAGTTGGTGCCGAACTGGAAGCTCATGGTAATCCCGCTCACCACCCCCAGCGCAAAGGAAAGCGCAAAGATTTTGGTGTAGAAAAAGTAGTTTTCCATCCAGTACAACTTGCCGGTGTGGGCATAGGCCAGCTTAAAGAACAGCAGCACCCAGCCCAACGCAATGGTCAGCGCCGGAAAGATGAAGTGGAAGGTGACGTTGGCGGCAAATTGCAGGCGGGCGAGGAGGACGGGGTCGAGCGATTCCATCAGATGACCTTATTAGCTTGGTTACGCAGCACGGCTACGCCCAGAAAGGGGCCTTGTCAATAACCATAAAAAAATTGTGGGTAACTTGGTCAGTCGGACTGTGGCAGCCCTGCGCCATGGCCATCCAACTGCGGCAGTGTCAGCAACCGCGGGCCCAATTGCAGCACCATGGCCCGCCCCAACTGGTGCCCGTGCTGCAGCGCCAGCTGCGGGCTACCGCCCCCCATGAACGTGTGCAGAAAGCCGGCCGCAAAGGCATCGCCGGCGCCGGTCATGTCAGCCGGGCGGGGGATGGGTTGGGTCGGGCTGTCAATCACCAGCCCTTGGCCGTCGTAATAGGCGGCGCCGGCGCCGCTGCGGGTAATCACGCGCGGGATTTTTTCCAGTCGGGCGGCGGTGTGGGGGTCGGTCAGGCCCAACAGGGTGTCCCATTCGCCTTGGTTGCCGATCACCAGCGGATGGTGGCTCAGCATCAGGTCAATCAGCAGGGTGGCGGCCCCTTGCACGGCTTTGGGCGAGGCCAGGCTCAGCACCACCTGCCCCCCGGCCTTGGCGGCGGTGGTGGCGGCAAAGCTGGCGGCGGCGGGGAATGACCCGGCAGCATACGCGCCAATCACCAGGCAGGCACTTTGTTCAATCAGTCCTTCATCCACCCAGGAATCATCGGGGCTTGGTTCGGCGGGCTGTGTTTGCGCCATGGTGCGCAGGCCATCGGGGGTCAGTAAAATAAACACTTCGCCGGTGCGGTGGTTGGCGTGGCCGGGGGTTACGGTCACGCCTGCCTGTACCAAATCGTTGGCGAAGTGGCGGCCGGTGGGGTCTTGCCCGATTTTCCCCACAAAACATACCCGCGCCCCCAATTTGCCCAGGGTGTAGGCGGTGTTGGCGGCGCTGCCGCCACTGCGGAACTGCTGAATGGTAATGGCGGCGGCCAGCTCCAGCATGGCGGGATGCGACAGGGTGTTGCTGTCGCCCTTGATGAGTTTATGTGCGGCCAGCAAGGCCTCGGTGGCGGGGGCAATTGCGTCGACCACGGCGTTCCCCAGCACGGCGAACTGGTAAAGTTTAGCGGGGGTATTCATGGGCGCCATGCTGCCCGAGGGCCCCCACCGCTGGCAAGAGGGAAAGTTCGGCTTGCGTTTTCCCTGGGTTTTCTGCACAACAAGCCATGCAAGAATTCTGTACGCTTGCGGATGGCCGTCAACTGGGGATTTGGGTGGCCCGTCCGGCCACCGCGCCCAAGGGTTGCTTGGTGGTGCTGCACGAGGCCTTTGGCGTGACCCCGCATATCGAACGCGTGTGCGCCGAGTATGCGACGGAAGGCTACCTGTGTGCCGCGCCCGCCATGCTGATGCATGCCAGCGGCCGCCCAGAGGGCGTTGTGCTGCCGCAAAACAAGGAAGGCTTGGAGGCAGGCCGCAAGTTGATTATGGCCACGCCCTTGCCGCAATGGGTGGCGATGATCCAGGCGGTGGTGACGTGGGCGGCGGGGCAGGGGCTGGCCAGCGCCACCCTGGGCTATTGTTGGGGCGGCAGCTGTGCCTACTGTGCTGGGGCGCAGATTCCCGTCCTGAAAGCTGCGGTAGCCTATTACGGCGGCATGCTGGCCGAACTGACCGCCCAGGGCCAGCCCACGTGCCCCACCCTGGTGCATTTGGCCACCGCCGACCGCTACATCCCGTTGGAGGCCACGCTGAAGGCCTTTGCGCACCACCATCCGCAGGCGCTGGTGCATGTCTATGAGGCCGACCACGGCTTTAACCGCGACGACGGCAAGACGTTTGACAAGCTGGCCAGCCAGTTGGCCAAAGCGCGCACCCTGGAATTGCTAAACAAAGCATTTGCTTAAGTAAACTTGCCCTGGCACAGCTTTTCCGCTACACCTAACCCCACGTAACAAAGGAACCCGATGATGACCCAAGAAATCGCCCCCCGCGTGAAGGCCCTGATTGCCGAAAACCTGGGCGTGGATGCCGCCAAAGTGGTGGAGGAAGCCCATTTTGTTGATGACCTGGGCGCCGACAGCCTGGATACCGTGCAGCTGGTGATGGCGCTGGAAGAGGAATTCGGCCTGGAAATCCCGGATGGCGACGCCGAGAAAATCACCACGGTGAAGGCGGCCATCGGCTATGTTGAACAGCACGCCGGGGCCTAAGCCAATGGTGCAACCGGGGGCCGTGGTGGTCACAGGCATGGGGGCGGTTAGCCCCCTTGGTCTTTCCGTGGCCGCCAGCTGGGAGGCCTTGCTGGCCGGGCAAACCGGGGTGGGGCCGATCACCCACTTCGACGCCGCAGCCCAGGAAATGCCCTGCCAAGTGGCCGCTGAAGTGAAGGGGTTTAATCCCAGCCAGAGCGGGCTAGAACCCAAAGACACCAAAAAGGCCGACCGCTTTATTCTGCTGGGCTTGGCCGCCGTGCGCGAAGCCATGGCTCAGGCGGGCTTGGCCAACATCAAGGACAATCCGGCGGTTGACCGTACCCGTGTGGCGGTGGTGCTGGGTACCGGGATTGGTGGCCTGCCCGCCATGGAAGAGGCCTACCAAACGCTACAACAAAAGGGCGCGCGGCGGGTCTCGCCGTTCTTCATTCCGGCCATGCTGCCCAACCTGTTGGCCGGGCAAGCCAGCATCATGTTTGGTTTGCAGGGTGCCAACGTGTGCCCGGTTTCGGCTTGCGCCACCAGCGCCCACGCGATCGGCTGGGGCAAACGTCTGATTGAAAGCGGCGAGGCCGATGTCGTCATCACTGGCGGGGCTGAAGCCACCATCTGCGCCACCGCGATTGCCGGCTTTGCCGCGATGCGCGCGCTTTCCACCCACTTTAATGCCACGCCCGTCCAAGCCTCGCGCCCCTTCGATGCCGCGCGCGACGGCTTTGTGATGGGCGAAGGCGCCGCCGTGCTGGTGCTGGAAAGCGCCGCCCACGCCGCCAAGCGGGGCGCCACCCCGTTGGCCGCCCTGACCGGCTTTGGCCAAACCGCCGATGCCGGGCACATCACGCTGGCCGACGGCAGCGGCAGCCGCCGCGCGATGGAGTTGGCGCTGGCCGAAGCGGGCCTGGTGCCGACCCAAATTTCCGCCATCAACGCCCACGCCACCAGCACGCCGCTGGGCGATGCGCAGGAAGCTGAGACCATCGCTGCCTTGTTTGGCCCGGCCATCCCCACCAGCGCCACCAAGGGCGCCACCGGGCACCTGCTGGGCGCCGCTGGGGCGATTGAAGCCGTGTTTAGCGTGCAGAGCCTCCGTACTGGCACCTTGCCGCCCACGCTGAACGTCACCAACCCCAACGTGCCGCTCACCGATGTGGTGCCCAACCAAGCCCGGCATGGCGTGGCCGTCCAGCATGTGCTTTCCAACAGCTTTGGTTTTGGTGGCACCAACGTCAGCCTGATTTTCAGCCGCGTTTAACCATTCCCAAGGCTCTCGCCAAAACCAACAGCCCCCGCAGGGGCTGTTGGTTTTGGCCGGGCAACCCGTTACACGCTGGCGCTCACCACCACCGGGGCCAGCGGGGCGGGGGCGGTGGGTGTGGTCACCACCGTCGGCGTGACCACCACCGTCGCCGAGGCCGCCACCGGGGTTGGGGTCAGCCCGGCTTCCACCCGCTGCGCGGCGATGAAGGCATCATACTCGGCCTGCGGCACGGCCTTTACGCGGAAGAACATTTCCCCGTGGGCGCTGCCACAAAGCTCGGCGCATTGGCCCAAGAAATTGCCCGGTTGGTCGGCCTTAAACCAAGCGTAGTTAATCCGCCCCGGGATGGCATCCATCTTGATCCCCAAGTGCGGCACAAAGAAGGCGTGGAGTACGTCCTGCGCCGTGATGTGCAGCACCACCGGCTTGCCCACCGGCACCACCAGTTCCTTGGCCAGGCGTGGGGCATTGGGCAGTGAAATTTCCGGGTCATTCTGGGTCGGTTCCGGCGCGGCCACGTGCTTGCCGTTTTCGCTGGCGTCGGGGTAGTAGAAGTTCCAGCCGAATTGGTAGGCCACCACCTCCACGTTCACCGCGTCGGCGGGCATGGTGCGGATTTTGAACATCGCCCGCGCGCTTTCATAGGCGATGAACACGCAAATGAGGGCCGGAATGATCGTCCACAGCAGCTCCAGCCGCAGGCTGTGGCTGAAGGTGGCGGGTGTGGCGACCTTTTCCTTGCGGTAACGGATGAGAATGTAGGTGAGCGGCCCCAGCACCACCAAAAACACCACGGCGATGATCAGGAAGATCATGTTGTACAGCCACGTAATTTTCTCGGCCACCGGGCCCACCGGCGTGGGGAACCCGCCCCAGTGCAGCACGGCTTTCCCGAGCTCTTCGGCGTAGGGGATGGAAATGCCCGTGGCATGGGCGGCGGGCGCGGCCAGCAAGGCCAACAACGAAAGAACGGCAGCGAGGGGTGGCATGGGCCGCACCCTAGCGCCAGACGCTTACCGATGCAACCGGGCAGCGCATACCGGCCAAAGCCGGTGTGGCGCGGCGGTTAACGTTTGCGCCGCGTTTTCCGCCGCTGGGGTTTGGCCTTGCTTATGGGCTTGGCCGCCGCTTTGCGGCTTGGCTGGGCTTTTTTCACCCTCTGCACCGTGGGCTGCGCGGCGGCCGTGGGCAGGGGTTTGGCCTCGGGCGCGGCATGATGATGGCCATGGAAAAACGCCGGGTGCAGCAACGGCAGCCCAGTGCGCTGGTGGCGCAACCAATCGTGCAGCAAGGTGCGCACTTTGGGGCCCAAAATCAGCAGCGCAATCAGGTTGGGCACCAGCATCAGGCCCACCGTCACGTCGGCGGTCAGCCACACCAAGGCCACGCCTTGCCGCACGTCCGGGGCAAATTCCAGCAGCGCCGCGCCCACGAAGGTCAGCAGCAGGAAGACGTACAGGTAGGGCTTGGCCACTTGGGGGCCGAAGGC
>JADCGN010000035.1 GCA_020249005.1 Alphaproteobacteria bacterium | reverse complement strand
CCTTGGGGTCGGTTTCAATCTTGCCGCTGATGATGACGTCGCTCCCCACCGGAAAGGCGCGCTCCAGCCAGCTTTGCGGGTTGAAAAAAATGGCGCGCAGGGTGCCGCTGGCATCGGCCAATTCAATCGCCAAAGGGCGTTTGCTGCCACGGGGGGGCAAGGGGCCGCGCTTCGCCACCTGCACCACCAAGGTGCTGCGTTCGCCCGCCACGGCGTTGGCGATGGTGGCGGTGCTGGAACGGTCCAGCAGGGTGCGCGGCAGGTGCAGCAGTACATCCAGCGTACGCCGGCCGCAGAGCTCCAGCAGTTTGGCGTGTTGGGCCGGTGGCATGCCGCTGGGGCGCGGGCAGGGTTCCAGCAACGGGTGTGCCGCCGGTGGCGCGGTGGGCGCCGCCTTGCCTTGGGCCGTGAGGTGTGGTTGGTTGCCGCGCATGAACACCACCACCCTATCCAAGCTTACGCCCGCCGACAAGGAACTGCTGCAGCGTGAAGTCTGCTACCGGCTTTCCTACCGTGGCACGCTGGAGTTAGACCACATCTGCCGCGCGGCCCTGGCGCAGGTACCGCAGTTGAGTGCCGCACAACTGCTGGAACTGCGGGATTTTCTGCTGCACAAGGAAGGCGACCTGATGGCCTGGTTGGTGGATGGCGTCCCTCCCCCCGCCGCGCAAGCCCCGCTGGTGGCCCAGCTGAAGGGGTGGTTTTTGGCCAGCCGTGGTGCGGAGTAGCCGATGCAGGCGCTGTTGGCATCATTAAAAAAAACCGGGCAGGCGCTGGCCACCCAGGTGCCGCCCAGCGGCTGGCCTTGGTTGGCGGCCCAACTGTGGCAAGCGCGGCGCGGCCCGTTGCTGGTGGTGGCGCAGGATCAGGCGCTGGTGCCGGGGTTGATGGCCAGCCTGCAAGCCCTGTTGCCGCAGACGGCGGTGTTGGAATATCCCGCCTGGGACGTGATGCCCTACGACCGCTTGGGGCCCGAGGCTGGATTGGTGGCGGCGCGTCAGGCGGTGCTGCAAACCTTGGCCGCGCCAAACTTTGGTGGCGTGGTGGTGAGCAGCTTGCCCGCCCTGGCGGTGCGGTGCCATCCGCCGCAAGGCGCGCCGCTGCAGCTTACCAAAGGGTCGGCCATGCCATTGGTGATGCTGCAGCAACAGCTGGTGGCGTTTGGGTACAGCCGCGTGGAGGTGGTGCAGGCCCCTGCGACCTTTGCGGTGCGCGGCGGTTTGGTGGATTGTTGGCCACCCACGTTGGAACACCCGGTACGGCTGGATTTTTTCGATACCGAGCTGGAGCAGATCCGCGCCTTTGACCCAGCCAGCCAGCAAAGCTTGGGATTGCTGGAACGTATAAGCGTGCCGCCGGCCGGTGAGCTGTTGACCGAGGCACGGATTGAGACCTTCCGCAGCCGCTACCGCGAACTGTTCGGCACCACGCAAGATGACCTGTACGCCGAAGTGAGTGCGGGGTTATGGCCCGCCGATGCCGGGCAGTTGGCGCCGTTGCTGAGCACCACCCCGTGGCCGCACCTGCTGGAAGCATGGCCGCAACCAGGCCTGGTGTTGCTGCCGCACGACGCCCCGGAGCAATTGGCCAGTTGGTATGATTTGGCCGCCGCAGCCCACGCGGCCCGTGCCGAAGCTGCTAAGGCCGAGCAAGGGGGACGGGTGTTGCGGGCGTTGCCGTTGGCCGAGCTGCTGCTGGCGCCTGAGCAGCTGCAGGGCGCCCTGCAGCAATGCGCGCAGGTGCAAGTTTCGCCCTTTGGTGTGGCGGGAGGGGAAGCGGCGGGACTGCTGGGCCAATTATTGCCGCCCGGCAACCGCCATGCCGCGTTGGAAGCGGCAGTACGCAAGGTGCAAAGCCACGTGGCCGAAGGCTGGGCGGTGGTACTGACCGCTCCACACGCGGAAGGCCTGCGTTTGTTTTTGCGCGCGTTGGAACATGCCGGGTTGCCAACCCCGCGCAGCTTGGAACAGTTTGGCTTTCAGCCCGGTGTGCAGGCCTGCGTGGCGCCGTTTGGGGCGGGCTGGGAAGACCTTGCAGCCAAGCTGAGCGTGTTGACCGAAGCCGATGTGTTTGGCGCCCGCTTGGGCAGCGGCAAGCCGAAAAGCCGGGCCCGCACGGCCGAGGAAATCTTGGCCACCCTTTCGACCTTGCGCGAGGGCGACTACGTGGTGCACGAAGCCCATGGGATTGGCCAGTATCACGGCTTGGTGACGCTGGATGTGGGCGGCGTACGGCAGGATTTCATCAAGGTGCTGTACGCGGGCGATGACCGCCTGTTTGTGCCGGTGGAGCAATTGGGCTTGGTCAGCCGCTACAAGGGGGCCGAAGCCGGGGCGGTGGCGCTCGATAAGCTGGGCACCGGCGGTTGGGAAACCCGCAAGGCCAAGGTGAAGGCCGACTTGCTGGCAATGGCCGATGACCTGCTGGCCACCGCCGCCGCGCGCAGCTTGGCCGAGCGCCCACCGGTGGGCGCGGCGGGTGGCTTGTATGACGAATTCTGTGCGGGCTTCCCCTACGAACTGACCCCCGACCAAGCCCGTGTGATGGCCGAGGTGGAAGCCGACTTTGCCGCCGGCGTGCCGATGGACCGGCTGGTGGTGGGCGATGTGGGCTTCGGCAAAACCGAAGTGGCGTTGCGCGCCGCGTTCTTGGCGGCGCAAGCCGGGCGGCAGGTGGCGGTGGTGTGCCCCACCACGCTGCTGGCTCGCCAGCATGCGCTCAATTTTGCCGAACGCTTCAATGCGGTGGGCATGCCGGTGGGGCACCTTTCCCGTTTGGTGAGCACCGCCGAGGCCAACCAGACCAAAGCGGCCCTGGCCAACGGCGCATTAAAGGTGGTGGTGGGTACCCATGCCCTGTTGGGCAAAACGCTTCAGTTCGCCAACCTAGGACTGGTGATTGTTGATGAAGAACAGCGCTTTGGCGTGGCGCAGAAGGAAAAGTTAAAGGCGTTGAAGGGCGACTTGGATGTGCTGACGCTCTCGGCCACGCCGATTCCGCGCACGCTGCAGCTGGCGGTGGGTGGGGTGCGGCAACTGAGCCTGATTGCCACGCCGCCGGTCGATCGTCATGCCGTGCAAACCCACGTGCTGCCGTGGGATACGCCCACCCTGCAAGGCGCGCTTAGCCGCGAATTGGGCCGCGGCGGGCAGGCCTATGTGGTGGCGCCGCACGTGGAGGAGTTGCCCAAACTGGCCAAGGCGATTGGCGAGATGCTGCCCCACGCGCGCCTGGCGGTGGCGCATGGCCAGCTTGCCGAAAGCGAGCTGGAGCGCGTGATGTTGGCGTTCTATGCCCACGATGTGGATATTCTGGTGGCCACCACGATTATTGAAAGCGGCCTGGATGTGCCGCGCGCCAACACGCTGATTGTGACCCGGGCCGACCGCTTCGGCCTGGCGCAGCTCTACCAACTGCGCGGCCGCGTGGGGCGCAGCACCGCGCAGGCGTTTGCCTACTTTATTCTGCCTGAAGGCGGCTTTGGGCAAGGGCAGGGGGCGGTGCGCCTTTCGCTGCTGCAGCAGCTGCAGGGTTTGGGCGCGGGCTTAACTTTGGCCAATTATGATATGGATTTGCGCGGTTTTGGCAACGTGCTGGGCAAGGAACAGAGCGGCAATATTCGGGACATTGGCTTTGAGCTTTACGCCAAGTTGCTGCGCGAAGCGGTGGCCACCAAACAACGGCAGCAGGCCCAGAAAAATAAGGAGGTGGCCACCCCGCCGCCTGCCTTGGCGGCGGAAAACGTGACCTTAAAACTGGGCGCCAGCTATCTGATTCCGGCCAGTTATGTGCCCGATGAGGCCTTGCGCCTGCAGCTTTACCGGCAGTTGGCGGCGGCCACCACGGCCGAGGCCCTAGCGGCCTGCGCCGAAGAACTGCGTGACCGCTTTGGGGCCCATCCGCCCGAGGTGGCCGCCCTGCTGCAGGTGGTGGGGCTGCGCAACCGCGCCGCGGCGCTGAACGTGGCCAAGGTGGAAGTGGGCGAGAAGGCCACCGCCGTGAGTTTCCACAAGGGCCGCTTTGCCAACCCGGAAGGCTTGATTGGGCTGGTCCAGCGCTTGGCCGGCGTGGTGCAGGTGCGGCCCGACAGCAGCTTGGTCTGGCACCGCCGCCTGGCGCACGACCCGCTGGCCGGCGTGGGTGTCATCTTCAGTGAACTGGAGGCAGCCGCCTAAACGGCGCAGGGGGCTGCGGCCTGCGCGGCGGGGCGCTAGTGCAGAATCCGCCCGCCCTTGCGCAAGGCCTCTTCGGCGGGGCGGTTATCGTCATCGAGCAGTGCCACACTGTCTTCCCGCGGTTTGGTAGCCTTGGCTTTGGGCACATGCCGTTGCACGGCTTGCCACACGTGCCGGTGGGTGGGGGAAATCTGGGCGCTGCCGACGGCGTTTTCCGCCACCAAAACCAATTCCAGCTGCGGGGCCAGTTGCAGCACATCCAGCTGATGCGGGCGCACTTCGGCCACCCACGCCAAGGTTTGCAGGGGCAGGGCGCCGCCGGTGTCTTCATCGGTCATGGTCAGCAACGGGGCAGCGGCCACCGCATCGGGCGCCAAGCGGCTAGGCGGCAGCAGGCGGGTAAAGGTTTCGCCCAACTGCAGAGCCAGAGCGGCCTTCAGGGCGCTGGGCATATCGGCGTGGGGCCCCAGGCCGAGGCAGCTGATAAAGCGCGCGCGGGTGTCGGCGCCATCTTTGGGCCGCACCATGATGAGCTGCCGCTGCCCGCCTTGCCACACCCAGAGCACGGCCACCCCCGCCAGGCCGACCACGTGGGCCGGGGCGATCATCACCGTGCGTTCATAAAGCTTTGAAAGTAATTGATTAACCCAGCTTTGTCGGTGGGCAGCCCACCAGGCCCAAACCCGTGCAATCGGCGCAGCAAGAATCGTCATTCCATCCCCTATCCTCGAAAAAGTATAAACCTCTGGCGGAGGGTGCACAAGGTGGGGGCTTGCGTAAACCCTACTGGCGCCCCACCATGCGCCCATGACGTTATTGGTCGGCCTGGCTTTGATTACCCTGGTGCTGCTGAGCTACGGGCATGGCAGCACGGCTGCAATTGGCCTGTGGGGCCTGGCCTTGGCCTACGTATTGGTGAACCCCGAACCGAATTATACCTTCGCCACCTGGCTGGCCGGGGCCGGGTTGGCCGCGTTTGTCGTGCAATTGGCCCTGAACTTGGGCGGCGACGGCAAGAAAAAGTAGCCCGGCCCACGGGCAGCCGCGCGCTGACCCGGCTGGCCAAGCCTCTTGCTTCGGCTTAACGTAGGGCATGTTTGCTGCCTTAGAAACCCCTGTGCCAACCCCCCACGCCGGCCTGTTGGCGAACCTGAATCCGCAGCAAGCCCAAGCCGTGCAGCATACCGAAGGCCCGTTGCTGGTGCTGGCGGGTGCGGGAACCGGCAAGACGGCGGTGTTAACGCGCCGGATTGCCTATTTGCTGCTGACCGGCAGCGCCCGCCCGCATGAAATTTTGGCCGTGACCTTTACCAACAAGGCGGCGCGCGAAATGGCCGAGCGGACCGAAAAGCTGATCGGTTACCCGCCCACCGGGATGTGGCTGGGCACCTTTCACCGCCTGGGGGTACGCTTCTTGCGCCAGCATGCCGAAGCGGCGGGGCTGCAGCCGGGGTTTAACATTCTCGATACCGACGACGTGAACCGCGTGGTGACACAGCTGGCGAAGGACTTTGACCTGGATACCGCCCAGTTCCCACCGCGGCTGCTGGCCAGCATGCTGTCGCGCTACAAGGATTACGGCTGGGGCCCGGCCGAGGTGCCGACCGACCAGTTGGGCAGCTTGGGCGCCCGGATGCAGCGATTTTACGAGGCGTATCAGGCCCAGTTGAAGGCCCTTAATGCGGTGGACTTTGGCGACCTGCTGTTGCACCCGCTGCGGGTGCTGGAGCGTGAGGCGGCGATTCGGGAACACTACCAAAGCCAGTTAAAGTACCTGCTGGTGGACGAATACCAAGACACCAACGTGGTGCAGTACCGTTGGCTGCAGCTGTTGGCGGCGCAGCACCAAAACCTGTGCGTGGTGGGCGACGATGACCAGAGCATCTACAGCTGGCGCGGCGCGCAGGTGGCCAATATTTTGCGCTTTGAGCACGATTTTAAGAATGCGGTGGTGATTCGGCTGGAACAGAACTACCGCAGCACGGGGCATATTCTGGCGGCGGCGAACGGCATCATCGGCCACAACACCCAGCGCCACGGCAAGCAGCTGTGGACTGATGCGGGGGATGGCGATCAGGTGGAACTGCACGCCACCTTGGATGACCGCGAGGAAGCCCGCTTTGTGGCCGAAACCGCAGCCCGCCATGTGCGCCAAGGTGGGGCCTTTAAAGAGGTGGCGGCACTGGTGCGCACCGCCGCCCAGACCCGCAGCCTGGAAGAGGCGTTGATCCGCGCGGGTGTACCCTACATTGTGGTGGGCGGGCTGAAGTTTTACGAGCGCAAGGAAATCCGCGACGCCTTGGCGTACCTGCGGCTGGTGGTGCAACCGCGCGATGACTTGGCGTTTCTGCGCATTGTGAATGTGCCGCGGCGGGGCGTGGGCGAAACCACGCTGGCGACCATCACGGCGGCGGCGCGGGAGCACCAGGAAAGCCTGTTGCAGGCCACCGTACGGCTGCACGCCGCCCAAACGTGGGGCGGCAAACTGGGCGGGGCGCTGGGGGCTTTGCTGGAGCAACTGAAAAATTGGCAAGTGCTGGCGCAAACCACCACCCCCGACCAACTGGCCGAGCGGGTGTTGGAAGAAAGCGGCTACCTGCAAATGTTGCGCGATGACAAGGACAAGGACGGCGACGGCGCCGACGGCAAAGCCCGGTTGGAAAACCTGAAGGAGCTGCTGCGTGCGTTGCAGGAATACCCGGATGTACCAAGCTTTCTGGACCACGTGGCGCTGGTAGCCGATACCGACACCGCCGCCGATGGCGACAACTTGAGCCTGATGACCATGCATGCCGCCAAGGGATTGGAGTTCCCGTTGGTTTTTTTGCCGGGGTTTGAAGAGGGGCTGTTCCCCAACCAACGGGCGTTGAACGAGGAAGGCCAAAAGGGCTTGGAAGAGGAACGCCGTCTGGCCTATGTGGCGCTGACCCGTGCCCGGCGCAAGCTGGTGATTAGCTACGCCAATGCGCGGCGCTTGTGGGGCCAGTTCTTGCCAGGTTCCCCCAGTCGCTTTTTGGCCGAGATTCCAGCCGAGCACTTGAAAGTAATGAACAGCGGCATGGCGCGCAGCGGTGGCTATGGGAGCAGCCCCTATGGCCAGGGCTTTACCGCCTTTGGCGCCAGCAGCCGCCCGGCGGTGGGCAGCCGTTTGGATGCGCGCACCCCGCAGTTTGGCGGCAGCGATTACGCCAAGCCGGCGGCACCGTTGATCCCGCTTACCATCGCCCCGAGCTTAAGCGATGCGGTGTGGCAGGTGGGGGAAAAAGTCTTTCATCAAAAGTTTGGCAACGGGCGCCTTACGGCCGTGGAAGGGAAGGGCGAGAGCGCGCGTCTGACCGTAAACTTTACCCATGCCGGTACCAAAACCTTGGTGGCGAGCTTGGCCAAGCTAGAGAAAGTGGGCTGATGGAACCGTGGCTTGCCTGGATGCAAATGGTACTACCGAGCCTGGCCTATGCGGTGGTGCCGGGCCTCATTCTGGGGCTTGGGGTAAGTTTACTGGCCTGGCAACGTGGGTATCGATGGCGCAGCTTATG
>JADCGN010000034.1 GCA_020249005.1 Alphaproteobacteria bacterium | reverse complement strand
CACCCCCCCCGCCTTGCCGCGGCCACCCGCGTGTACCTGGGCTTTCACCACATAGAGGCTGCTGTTCAGCTTTTCGGCGGCCAGTTCGGCCTCGGCGGCGTTCTTGGCCAAAATCCCCGGCGGCACGGCCACGCCGTATTTGCTGAAAAGCTCGCGGGTTTGGTATTCGTGGAGGTTCATTACAGGCTATCCGTCATTGCGAGGAGGGTTGAGGTTGAAAGCAAACTACAAGGGTTGAGTCGACGAAGCAATCGGGTTCATACAGGCCTGCTCCCACCCGATTGCTTCGTCGGTGAAATTGAAAGAGCGCATACGAAACACAAAGTCTCCTCGCAATGACGGCTTACGGGTTAAACCTTCGTCGCCTTAATCAAATCCTTCACCGCCTGCACGGAATGGGCGAGCATCTTCTGCTCGGCAGCGGAAAGGCTGACTTCCACAATCTCTTCCACCCCATTCTTGCCGATGACGGCGGGCACGCCCACATACAGGTTTTTCACGCCGTACTCGCCCTTGCAGTAGGCGGCCACCGGCAGAATCCGGCGCTCGTTACGCAAATAGGCTTGCGCCATCGCCAGGGCACTGCTGGCCGGTGCATAGAAGGCACTGCCGGTTTTCAGCAGGTTTACAATTTCGGCCCCCCCATTGCGCGCACGGTCGATCATCGCGTCCAACTCTTTTTGGCTGAGCCGTCCGGCCTTCACCAAATCCTTCAGCGGAATCCCGGCCACGCTGGTGCAGCTCACCATCGGCACCATGGTGTCGCCATGCCCACCCAACACGAAGGTGCGGATATCCTTGAGGCTGACCTTCAGCTTCTCGCTCAGAAACATCGCAAAGCGGGAACTATCCAGCACGCCCGCCATCCCCACCACCATGCCGTGCTTGAAGCCCGTGACCTTCTGCATCACGTACACCATCGCATCGAGCGGGTTGGTGATCACAATCACGAACGCATCTGGCGCATGCTTTTTAATTTCGGCACCCACTTTCTGGATGATCCCGGTGTTGATGGCCACCAAATCATCGCGGCTCATGCCCGGCTTGCGCGGCACGCCGGCCGTCACGATCACCACATCAGCGCCCTTGATGGCCTTGTAATCGTTGCTGCCAGTCAGGGTCGGCTCAAAGCCTTCCACCGCGCCGGCCTGCATGATATCCAGCGCCTTGCCTTGCGGCACCCCTTCGGCCACATCCACCACGGCCACCTCGCCCAGGTTTTTGAGGGCACTGAGCAACGCCAACGTGCCGCCGATTTGGCCAGCGCCGATCAGGGCAATTTTGGGAGTACGGGGGGCGGGCATGGAGGCAGTCCTTTCTTACGCGCAGATACCCTACGCCTCCCCTATAAAATCGCAAGGGTGTGTGGCCCAATGCTGCCTGCTTGGGTGGCAAATGTGGGATATTTGCTACACTCCCAGCGCCAGCCCCGGCCTTGTTTAACCTGCCTTCAGCGCCGTCCCAATCTTCTCCACCACGTCCTTGGCATCGCCCAGCACCAAGGCGGCGTTGGGCAGGGTAAAGAGCGGGTTTTCAATCCCCGCGTAGCCGGGCCGATGGCTGCGCTTCACCACAAACACCCGCTTGGCGTGCCAGGCTTCCAGCACCGGCATGCCGTAAATC
This sequence comes from Alphaproteobacteria bacterium, assembly GCA_020249005.1. Classification (GTDB taxonomy): domain Bacteria; phylum Pseudomonadota; class Alphaproteobacteria; order UBA2136; family UBA6156; genus JADCGN01. The sequence continues at coordinate 1,718 of JADCGN010000034.1, read as the reverse complement.
GGGCTGCTTTTTTCCGTTTGCGCGGCCGGGTTCACCACATCGTTGGCGCCCAGAATCAGCGCCACGTCGGCTTCGGTGAAGCGCGGATTCACGTCCTCCAACTCTTCCACCAGGTCGTACGGAATATCCGCTTCGGCCAGCAGCACGTTCATGTGGCCCGGCATCCGCCCGGCCACCGGGTGAATCGCAAACCGCACCTCCACACCGCGCGCCAGCAGCTGCGCGGTCAGCGCCTTCACGGCGTGCTGCGCTTGGGCCACCGCCATGCCGTAACCGGGCACGATGATCACCCGCTCGGCCTCGCCCAATACGTAGGCCACGTCCTCGGTACCTGCCAGCGCTGCGGCCTTGGCCGGGGTGGCGCTGGCGCTGGCAGCGGTGTCCTCGGCGTTGCCGAAGCCGCCCAAAATCACCGAAATAAAACTGCGTTGCATGGCATGGCACATCACGTAGGAAAGGATCGCCCCACTCACGCCCACCAACGCACCGACCATAATCAACAGCGGGCTTTCCACCGCAAACCCGGTGGCCGCCGCCGCCCAGCCGGAATAGCTGTTGAGCATGCTCACCACCACCGGCATATCGGCGCCGCCAATGGGGGCCACCAACGTCCAACCCAAGATTAGGCTCATGGCAAAAATCAGCGCCAAGGCGATGGGCGAGAAGGTCAGCACAAACCAGCCAATGCTCAGCACAATCCCTACGCCGAGGCCCAGGTTCAGGTAATGCCGCCCCCACCAGCCCCATGGCTTGCCGCTGACCACGCCTTGCAGCTTCAGCGCCGCCAAGATGCTCCCGGTCAGCGTAATCAAACCAATCGCGGCCCCCAGGCCCATTTCCACCGCCAATTTTGGCTCCATCAGGCCAAATGCCAGCTTTTGCAGGTACATCCCCAACGCCACCAACGCGGCCGCCAAGCCCACCAGGCTATGGAACACCGCCACCAACTGCGGCAGCGAGGTTAAAGGCGTTTTGCGCGCCAGCGGAATCCCCACCGCCGCCCCAGCCGCCAACCCCGCCAGCACCCAGCCGTAGGCCTGCATGGTGGGGTGCAGCAGCGCCAAGCCAACGGCCAACGCCATCCCGGCCATCGCGCAGGCATTCCCGCGCCGCGCGGTTTTGGGGTGGCTAAGGCCTTGCAGGCCCAGCACGCACAGCACGCCGGCGGCAATCGCGAGCAACAAGGTCAGGTTATCGTTGAGCATGGCCTAACCTTTCTTCTCTTCCTTTGGCTTATACATCGCCAGCATCCGCGCGGTAATCGCAAACCCGCCGAAAATATTCACGGCGCACAACGCCACAGCGAGGAACCCGATCATCCGTGCCGCCCATTGCATCGGTTTCACCAAACTGGGGTATGGGCACGGCAGCATGGTGCATACGTCCATGCCAAAGATTGCCGGGCCGGTCACCGCCATGGCCGCCACCACCACAATCCCGCTGATCGCGTTGGTCACCGCCATCAGGGGCGTGTGCAGCGCGGGCGTCACCCCCCACACCACAAAGTAACCAATAATGCCGCTCAGCATCAGCACCACCACCAACCAGGTTACCAGGTCAATTTCCATCACTGCCTCTTTCCTTCATTCGCTGCCATCACGTTACGTGGTGCGTCCCGACCATGTCATCATTACCACGCTGACAATCGCTAACCCAATCCCGGCCAGCTGCAGCGGCGTGACCTTTTCATGCAACAACATCACCCCCAACGCTACGGT